>CALBJF010000311.1 GCA_937892665.1 uncultured euryarchaeote
AGAATGCTAAGAGTACTCCTGATAATGGGAGTAAGAGAACTCCGAGGCAGCACATAAATGCCCCAGTAAGTAATGATGTTGAAGAAAGTACGCCGTCTTCCATACTGTCAATCGATGTCAACCAGATTGTTTCATTCTCACATTCACCACTGCATTCAACCTGGAGAATGTAATCTCCTTTGACCGAAACAACCCACGTCCCAAGGGAATCAAACATTTGACCATCGCTTGCCATTGCCTGCCAATCGAGTTTGCACTTGGATTCTGTGAGCGGTTCACCGTTATCATATCCTTCAAGATCGTAAAGAGTAACATTTCCATCGAATCCTGTGCCATATGCTCGATAGCAACCAGCATCATCGATTTCAACGAGTTTCTGTACTTCAATTTCCGTGTTTAGTTCGGAAACGTTGTTGTCTCGAGGGTCGAGAATCTCATCCATCGTATCCATTTGGGAAAGAAGCAGAACACTGCCAATAACTAAACTGACCAATGATGCAATCAAGATTCGGAAGGGCCATCGGCTCTTCTTCTGCTGCTCCATATCCATGACGAAGAATCACTCCTCAAAGAAGGCTCGCATTCTGGAATCAGTTCAAACCAAGTTCTGCTAACTTCTCAGGAAGATATGTATCGGTTACGAAATCGAGGCCGTATTTTGCCAATGATTGCTGTTCAGCCTTCTTTCCGATTTCAAGCATCATGTTGATTTGTTCTTGCCACCATCCATCTGCAAATCGAGGATCGGTTAATTCAGCATTCAGTGCCTCAACATCCTTCTTTGAAAGGTCATCACTCGGCAGATCATAAGCCAGAATATCGTCAGCTGTAATCCCAAGATAGGTTGATGAAGGCGTAGCTAGATATTCTGAGATGTGTGCAGTCTTAATTGCACCATAAGCGATTGACGCAAAGATTCTGAAAGACCATGGATCACCGTCAAGGAAGACAACTACAGGCAAATCCCATTCTTCACTCATCCGTTTCATAATTCTTCGAGTTGAACGAGCAGGCTGTCCTTTCAAGTGGAGTAAAGCACAATCGAAATCCTCATCAAATCCATTTTCAACCAATCGATCAAACATACCACCGGTCTCGATTGCCATGATGAATTTAACATCGTGTTCTAAGAATTCTATTTTCTCTTTCTCGACGTTGTATGGGACACCATACCCACTGTCTCCAACATCGTCTCTTGCATTGATACGCATCCATTGCCCCTTGCGGTTTCGTTCCCGTAGTGTGATGTTACCAATCATTCTAGACCCATCTTCTTCAGGACGTAGTTTGAAATCTTCACGCAGACATCGTGTTACGATTTCTAAATCCTCTGCAAGATTGTTACTTTCATTCTGAGATTGGAATTTACCAAGACCCCACCCTTCTGAAATATAGTACATTTCACGGAGAGTGGATGATTTACCATCATCGATCATGGCTTCAATGAATTCAATAACGTGCAATGCCCGTAGCAATTGCTTTGCAGAACCCAGGCTTGTAGCATCACGAATGGTTTGCTTTTTCCCATATTTGTAAACACCCAGTTTAGGATCGAAAGCAATGTTATTCTTAGTTCGCACAGGGAGTGTCATGGTTGGAGGGTCGCCTTTGATAATACGGTCATACATTTCACGGACAACACCGTGTAGAGCTACTTTTGTTTCTTCAACAGACTTGCGTACAGCTACCATTAGTAATCACCTCCAAAGAGAGTTGTTTGTTTCGTTTCTCCCGAATCAGTCTTAGAATCATCTTGTGTATCAGCAGGGATGTCAGATTCAGAAACAACTTCTTCCTGAATAGAAAGTGATTCTTTTTCATCTTCTTCAGAAAGTTCACGAGCATCTTCTTCATCCATCTCATTATCCTCAAGGAATGCTTGCTCCTGTCGACGTATTTCGTCAAGGAGCTTCTCATCCATCTTCGTTGCTCCAATCACTTCTTGGGAGCCTCTGTAAAACACATCGGTCTCATTCCAATCTCCTTTTTCAATGTCACTAAGGCTGTATGTAATCACAGTTTGAACACCTGGTTGTAGCGTTTCGAGTTTCCATGCCCATACGCCAGTCGCTTCCTTCCTTCCACCGAGTTCATTTCCGATCATTTTTCCTCCCTGTTTTTCAGGCCAAGTGACGAGGATTGTGTAAGAACGTGCTCTTGAAGTATAATTATACAGAAGAATGCTGACATCCGTTTGCTTTGTTTCCTTATTCCATGTAGTAGTTGTTTCGGCAATTACTGCAGACATAATCTTCGTGATTGATGCAGCGAGATCTGGCACAGGGAGTTCAAGTAAGGATGCAGCCTTCTCAGCAATTGCAGGAATAATATCGTTAATGAGTTCGAATTTCTCTCGAGTCTTACCCATTTTCTTCTTCTTCTCAAGATGCTTTCTCAAGCCACGGCCCATTTCTAACATCGCTTTGCGACCTTCTTCCATAACTACTTCATTATCGGAGAGGGCTTCTTTTGCTTCAGAAGTGAATTGAACGTTCGTACTTGCTAGGTGAACGAGGATAGCCGCAGGCCCCTTAGGAACCCCTCTTCCACCTGCTTGGTCAAGACCATATTGTCGCCAATCAACGCTCTCAATCGCCTTGGTCAACAAACAACCACCTTGTTGGTACATGAGTGGAACCCGATTTGCAAACCGTAGAATCTCAACAGGTTTGTCAGCCGCCATGCCTTCTCCAAAGATCAACCCAACCTCAATTTGGAATGGATTTCCTTGGGTAACGCTCGGTGCCCTTGTCATCGTAGTTACGAACTTTGAGTCAATTGTTTTTGAAAGCCCTTTCTTGATCAGTAATTCTTCGATAGGAGAAAGACATGAGGTTGGAGGATTTAGAAGTTTGACCGGGTTGCCGCGTAGCATTCGTTCTCCCTGGAATGCTTCTAACAATGCCCGAACCTGATCCGGTTTCAGTGATTTCGGCTTCAACTTCTCTTCCAATTCTGCAACTTGACATAACTCCTTAGCAGCTCTTCCAGAAACTCCTGAAAAGTTTCTACGTAGGAATGTAGTCATTCGTGACTCAGATGATTCTCCACACAACCGTTGTAGTTGTCCAAGTTCGATTCCATTCGGGTGCGGCTTGATAGCTTCTACGCGGCCAGGTAGCTTCTCAGTTACCCTTGGCCAATGATGCTCTTGGCCATCAGGATCGATGAATAAAATATCAGCATGAGGGTTGACAATACTTGTCATGCGAAGATACTGCCAGACCGACTTGCGGCCTTTCTGATATTTCGCTTTCATCGAGGTTCGAATTTTCAGGCCGTGGACTTTTTCTCCCCAATCTACACGATCCTGATTCGATTTTACTGCTTTGTTTTTTCGTGTATCAAGCCCAATATCAACAGCAACTGCCGTTGCTTCTTTGGCTATCTTTGATTCAACGTGCGTGGGGTCTCCGGTTGTCAATTGAGAATACATGACAACACCGGTAATTCCGATACCTTGCTGCCCTCGAGATTGACGGATTGCGTGAAATCGAGATCCGAAGAGGAGTTGTCCAAACACTTTCTCGATGCTTGCACGTGGAATACCAGGCCCATTATCTTCTACATCGAGTTGCAGAATGTCTTTTTTGTTGTCAACCTTTGTAATTTGAACGACGATATCAGGAAGAATTCGAGCCTCTTCACAAGCGTCAAGAGCATTGTCGACAGCTTCCTTAACAGCGGTTATCAGCGCTCTTGTGAGGGTGTCAAAACCAAGGAAATGCTTGTTCTTTTCAAAGAATTCTGAAATAGCGACTTGCTTTTGATTTGCTGCCATCTTTTCTGCAATGCTCATATTGACACATCCGCCTCAGGTCCTCCTCAGTCAAAGACTTCGGGCCAGCAGGCATTCGCATACTAATGCCGAGGCTACTTGATGTTTCGGACAACTTTACTCGCCTCAGCATCCAAATCCATGGATTGTAAACCCTCACCAATCGGTCAATGAATCTATATCAATCCAATATTGAATCAAATTCATCTTGAGCGTCCTTGTCGTTCAAGTTATCTAGGCAAGGTTTCATCCAATATCGCCATCCAACTCCAGCAAACACGATTGCAGTAGCAACATCCCAGATGTAATGTTGCTTTACGATCATAGTCGAAGCTACTAATAAAAACCAAGAAATCAGTAATATGGCGTGAAGTAACTTCAATCGATTGGAATTTGGTGGGAACCAATATCGCAGTACTAAGACAACTTGCATGCTCTGGACGATGTGAAGCGATGGCCATGAATTCCATGGTGTGTCAATGATATGCATCATGACAAAGAAAGGTTCCCAAACCGTCCCTTCGGTATCAACGACGAGATGCCGTAAATCAATTTCAACCGGGAGAAGAAAGAAAATAAGGAAAACAATCCAACAAGAAATCAACATCATTTGATGGAAAATAATATTCTGTCTCCACATGGTTTTATTTTTGCTTCCGATCAAAGCAGCTGCCGGATAATAGAGGTATAAGGTGAGATAAGGGCCGATCATCCAAGCCCAAAAAGCCATGTCAAGATCATATCGAGTCGATGGGTCGAATGCGGCCCAATCTCGGAGAGAAGTAAGGTGATTGATGATTGCATAAGGAATTGCAGCAAAGAAAATCATTGCAATAATAAGCGCATAGGAGACACGCCTCCCATTCATGCTTGAACGCTTCTTCCAATGAGAGCGCCAAATCTTCCAAGGGCGCGACCCCCATGTCAAGGACATTAGTTGACGTCAAATATAGGGGGATGTAAATATTCTGTCCCGAAGGTGATTTTACAACGCATGTTCTTTCCATGAATCAATTTGTCCTGTAAACGCACTCATGGCCACAGTTAGTGGGCTTGCGAGATACAGTTTCCCTGGGCCAGAACGACCTTGGAAATTTCGATTGATTGCAGAAACCGTGACTTGGTCTGGAGTCATAGAAAC
>CALBJF010000312.1 GCA_937892665.1 uncultured euryarchaeote
CTTCTTCAATAATTCCCGCTGTGATATGTTCCGTTGGGGCGAGGAAGCCCTGGCGCCGTAACACATCTGTTTGATCCAGTTGATGTGCTTCCAGCGGTTCAAGTAACGATACAGTCGTACTATCAAGCATCAATCGAATCGTTGCGATGTTCATATCGACAGCATAAGGTTTGAGAAGTGAATCTTCACGATTAGCGACAAAGATTTGTTGTACTCCGAGCCTTATTCTTAATGCTTCAATATTCTTCTTGGTTGAACCAGGGCTTGCTGTTGCCGCTACAATCCATGCCTTCTCTCCTTGTTGTTTGTAGCGGTCAGCAACTTGTGCAGTTGCATGATTCCCCTTCGCATGATGTGCTTCATCGACAATCAAAAGTCCAACATTTGCTAATGAAATCAATCCGCTGTCCACATCGTTACGTATGACTTGTGGGGTTGCAATAATCAGTTTCGCCTCCTCCCAAAGTATTCCACGTTTTGCTGGTCTGTCGCTTCCTGTGTATGTTTTGATGAGGTCAGGCGAAATCTTGAGTCGTTCAACAGCCATCTTCCGTTGTTGCTCAACAAGACCAACAGTTGGTGCAGTAAGTACAATTTTGTCAAGATCCTTTGCTAATGCCTCAGCCATACAGTACCACTGGACAGCCGTTTTACCAAAACCAGTGGGCATCACAAGTAATGTCGAAGTGCGAATACATTCTTTTGCAGCTGCGATTTGATAGGCCCTTGCTTCGATACCATCGTTCAGAAACGGATGGCACAATTCAGGCATGAACAGGGTTAATGCCGAGGGTTCAAAAGGATGATGTGTAGGGTTGAAAACGAGCCAACGTCGCTTTATTTCTAACCACTTCTAAACCGAACCACTCATATATGGGTGGAAAGTCGGAGGGTTGCTCCAAAGGTGAGCAGCCAGACACTTAGGGCAATCCGAAAGGAACCCACTGGCACCGTCCCCCGTTTGTGGGAATGGTGTTCTGTGTCACGGCTACTCCTGGCCCGACGAGCCCTCGCACGCTCTCCGGAGCCTCTGTGTTGTAGAATTATGGAGGAGCCCAAAATGGCAAAAAGAAACCACCCACGCCGAGGTAGCATGGCGTTTAGCCCGCGTAAGCGGGCGAACAGACCTTTCGGTCACGTCAAGTCATGGCCTACCAGCGACGCAAGCGAAGTAAGAATGCAAGGATTTGCAGGATGGAAAGCAGGAATGACACACGTTCTTGCTCGAGACCTCAATCCACGATCCACCAGTGCAGGACAGGAAATTCGTGTCCCGGTCACTGTTGTCGAAGTACCTAAGATGCGAATTCTTGGTGTCCGCGGATACCGAATGACGCCTTATGGAAAGCAAGCCGCTGGCGAAGTATGGGTAGATGCTGAATCTCTAACTGAATCATTCCCTGAAGTTTTCCAACGTGTTTCAAACCGTAAGAAACATGACGGAGAAGAACATTTCGAGAACCTCGGAAAGCAAGACATTTGCGAAGTTCGCCTTATTGTAGCTACTCAACCATCCAACGTCACCGGCTCACCTTCCAAGGTGCCGGAAGTAATGGAAGTCGGCCTCGGTGGCGGTTCAACCAGCGATAAACTCGCATTCGCTCAAGAACGCCTCGGTCATGAAGTCTCCTTTACTGATGCATTCGAAGAAGGCGCAATGACTGACATTGTTGCAATTACGAAAGGATACGGATGGCAAGGTGTCATCAAAAGATTCGGTGGTAAACTTCAATCCCACAAGAACTCCAAGAAGCGACGTCAACACGGTAACATGGGTGACTTCGGTACAGGATATGTTCGTAAGACAATCCGTCAAGGTGGTCAAACTGGTTACCATCAGCGAACAGAGTTCAACAAGCGTATTCTACGAATCGCTAACCCTGAAGATCATTCAATCACACCATCCGGTGGATTCCTTCGCTATGGTGAAGTAAACTCGGATTACATTCTAATCAAAGGTAGCGTCCCAGGACCTGCAAAGAGATTGATTCGATTCCGTGATGCTCTACGATCCAATGAAGAGCAACATCCACTCGAAATAACCTACGTTAGTACACGTAGCAAGCAGGGGGTCTGAACATGAAAGTCGCTGTAAAGAATATTTCAAACACCATTACACAAGATGAAATGGATGCAGGTCGCCTACAAAGCTCCTTCGATATCTCTGTCGAAGAGGGTTCCAAGATTACACTACCAGAGGCATTTTCTGTATCCGTTCGTGAAGATCTCGTCCGTGATGCAGTTGCATCAAGCCGA
>CALBJF010000313.1 GCA_937892665.1 uncultured euryarchaeote
GGGCCATGGTGCCTCCACTGTAAAGTACCATATAAGTTTGTACTATACAAAATAATATTGTATTATTCATAAACTTCTTGTACTATTGGACTTTGGATTAACTGTGAGCATCCCTCTGCAAGATCAGTTTTACCAACATCTCACGAAGATGGTGGCTGAGACAAGCACGTTTACTGTAGGCATCTCCGAATTCTACAAAATTAATGGAGGGAAAAATAAGGTTTGGAAGGAATTAGGACTGAAGCCAAATTGGACTTGGGCCAAAAGATTCGACACCCTATACCCGAATCAATTTCTGATAAAAAATAACAAACTATACTTTGTGGAAAAATCTCAGCCGGCAACAGAGAAAAGTAAGCCTAGGCGGGCGGGCAAGAAGAATTCAGACCTCAAAAACGATCTCGATTCCCACATAGAGAACTGGATTGAGCGAGTTGAGAATTTTAACGGTGTAGCCAAAAAAAGAAGCACTCCGTCTAGGGTGAAGAAGGATGCTGCCGGCAAAGGATGCCCAACCTGTAATCAGCAAATGGTAGATGAAAAAGGAAACATCTTCAAAATTTCTGCAGAACACATTATTCCGCTCAGCATGGGCGGCGATAACACTGCGTCTGGGGATTTCCCCCAAGTCGTTGCAATGTGCCACGCATGCAACACTGCACGCAACCAAACGGTCCTCGCTGTTAAGGAAAGTAGTAAAGGGCCGATGGCTGAATTCTTAATTCGCCAAGTTTATGACCCGGATGTCTCAACCCTCAATCGTGAATATTTTTCTCTTTTCCAAAAATATTACTTTTCTATAACTGGAACCGAAGTCAAACTCAAAGCCAATCATAATGAATTGCTCATTTTGGGCGGATTCATCAACAACCAACCTTCAACGCTGATGCAGATTGTTGCCTCAAACCTCGAAAACATACCACGAAAAATTATTCTCTTCGTGGAACAAAAAGATTCCAAACGTATTGATCTTAAATCCTGGTCTAAATTCACAGATGACATTAGGTTAGTTCCTAACGGCAAGGAAAATATACAATGCAGCGTGATTCTTGAATCGAGAAGGCATCAAGAGAATTCTGTTGTATGCTTGATGAATCCATCGCAATCCAACGGTGTTTTTGGAACCTTACTCTGTGAAATGGGTGTCAAATTCCTTGATGCATCGGTTGTTGGAGCAAACTTCAGCAGCCGTTCAAAGTTTGAATTCTCTAAGTTCTTACCATGGAATTGGTTTGTTAGGAAGCCTAAGCAATTAAAATCAGAACCCATAATAGCCGAAGGGCCAAAACTCAAACCTGAGAAATCCCTTGCGAAGGCGACTAGGAGCGACACCTCTCTTTCTCAATCCGAACAAGCATCACTCGATACAGCAAAAATCGAACCCAATGAAATTTTAGCAGAGGTGAACAGCGAAACTACCACGTCTTCTCAATCAGTAGCAAATACTCCTCACGCCCTTGATTGGGCCGACGAGGAACAACTGAAGGTAATATCAGAGCTTAAAGAAAGGTTAGTTTTTGATATTTCAGAAAAGGAACAGAATGGGGGCGATTTTACGATCCACAATCTGGGCCGTATCTACGCCTTACATGGCGGGAGCGCTGCTGTGAAGGAAAAACTCGGATTCCCCGCCAATACAAAAATGAAACAAATGTTTTCAAAACTTTTTGGAGAGAGTTTTGTATTCTCTGGTAAAGCCCCTCTGATTATGATTCATAACTCAGTTAAGCCGGATTCTAGTGTCACTGGTGAACTTGAACAAAGTCTTGTAAAAAATGAATCTTCGAGCACCGAAGTTATCACCAAACCATCTGACTCAAAATCAAAAATAGATGAATCCCATACCCTCGAATGGGCCACTGATGAACAATTGGAAATCATATCAGATATCAGAAACAAATTAATTTCTGCGATTCACCATGCGAATCAACAAGGAAGTGATTTCCGTGTTAATGGCATGCGTCCAATGTATAACGACTATGGTGGAAGTGCTGCTGTAAAGCAAAAGCTTGGTATGCCTAAAAATACAAAAATGAAGGATATGTTCTCAAAACTTTTTGGAAATGAATTTGTCTTTTCCGGGAACCCCCCTCTATGGGTCTTGGATACGTCAAAGCCGTCAGGGCAAGATAAAAGGGCTGAAAAGACCAAAAAGATTGATCAATATCTCTCTCGGATTGAAACATCCAACGGTACGCATACAGTTGAAGTTTTTAGAAACCTAATGATGGGGTTGTTGAATAATGGAAATGGCACATGCACCTCCCAAGATGTCAACCATCTATGCCAGGCTATGAATACACACTTCAAATTCTCGTGGAATAAATTATTCTCGGAGTTCGACCTCCAGTACCCAGTTGGAGGGAGTGAAGCTTGGATCCAGAATTTTTCGACTATGTTTGAGATGGCCGGCTTGGAGTACACGACAGAAACCATCGAAAAGGAAACTACATTCACCTTTTCAACGAATATTCGCCCCTTGCCAACGCTAGAAGGAAAGGCAACTCTTGCCCAAGAATCGGAATGACAGGTTCGAAGAAAGAGAAAATCTGATGCCTACGGAAGTGGTCCCCGCTCCCATGAGAGAGGACCCAACAGGAAACGGTCAACCTCTCGATAGAGCGTGGACCACGCTAAAGAGATGCGTTGCCAATGTGGTCCCCGCTCCCAGACTTGAACTGGGGACACCCTGATGTCTGCTGAGACGTTTGA
>CALBJF010000314.1 GCA_937892665.1 uncultured euryarchaeote
ATGGCATGAGAGGCACTCAGATGGCGAAGTCCCAATCCAGATAATTCATCAAGACTCACTTGGCTTATCAGCAGGACGTATGGCGGCAGTTGAGCAATCAAAAGGAATGTGGATTGCAATTACTGATATCGATGTTCGACCTGAACCAGATTGGATAGAACAGATGTTACTCGCTTGTATACCAATTGATAACGAATCCATTGCCGCTGTGACTGGGAGAACCGTTTTTCAAGCACATGATGATGTCGTAAGTAGATTCAGAGCTGTGGAAATCGCCTCGAAATATCGCAATAGGCCGCGAAGAACCTCACTTGCAAACGGGCCTTGCTCAATGTTTCTCCGTGAAGCTTTGATCGAAGTAGGGGGGTTCAATCCATCGTGGTATCATGCAGAAGATATGGAACTGAGTCTTCGACTTCTTTCAAATCGGGGCACAATCATTCATGCACCAGATGCTTTGGTTTCACATGTTCCAGAAATTGGTATACGACGGTTCCTTCACAAACGTAGGAGAGATGCACGTGCTCACGTTCGAATTGTCCGCCATTTCCCAGCACGGCAAAGAAATGGGCCTGGCTTTGATTTCATCGGGAGTGCGAGCATAGCATTCTCAATTTTCCCTATTGTTCTGTTGATGCTGTTATCGTTTATTCCAATCATAATGGCATTACCATTTGACGGTGATATCCTCTCAATGTGGCAAACAAATCTCGCCTTTGGCGGGTTGATGCTTGGGGCATTGATCGAACTTCTCTTCTGGAGAGGCCCTCTCGGTGTCATAACAAGAAGTCTGAAAAAAGATGGAAAAAGAAACCATTTGTTTCTCTCTATTTCTGTAAGGGTTTTGATTCTACGCTGGTCAATTGCACTATGGCAAGGTCTTGCTTTAGGCGCCTTAGATGCATTATTATCTCGAAATGGTCATAAACGATTGTTCAGTTAAACAATCACATGACTGTATCGTCGCCAGGTGGCGCACGACTTGCAGAATCCAGAGCAAATCCAAAAGCTATGAGTGTAATTGACACGGAATATACACCAAGATCAATCCATGTTTGATTCATTATACTGAATGCGATGTAGAATCCAAATCCAAGAAGAAGACACCAGGCTCCGATTGCTCGCATCATACCGCCTTCGCCTCCAACCAATGCAGGCCATGTGTCATTGATGACCATGGATTGAAAGAAACTTGCAACTCCACCTTCTTTTGATTCATTGATGGTTCGAAGACCAAGGCTGACGAGTAGAGCACAAGCGATCATGAAAACAGCGTCGCCTGCTACGAATGCTGTAGCATTTTCTTTGTCTCCAAATGCATCTGCGAGTAGTTCAAAGGTCAGAAGACCTCCCCAAGAAACACGGTATGATGGATGGATTTCTCCGATAAGATTGAGCACTGCTAGGACTAATCCCCATGTTCCAATGGCGATGTACCACTTGGAAAGACCCATTGAAGGATTTGAAATAAGGTCCAAAAAACCTCTTTCTTCTGTGTTCTCTTCACTGCTCATGAATCCGCCACCTGCCTCATCCATATAAGAACAACGAATCAAAGCGGACGTTGTTGTCGATAGCGATTGTTGAAGACCGTGGCCATATTTTCATCAGCATTGGTTAGTATTTGTTGCGTTTCAACGTTCTGTGGAATGCATGAATTGATTTCCTTAGAGCGGCCATATCGCCCTCGGCTGATTGTTCTCGCAGTGATTAATCCAAGCATATCCAAATTCGCAATGATTCCCGAAATTCTTCTTTGGGTGAGTGATGGTATGTTGAGATACGAACACGCTTGATCGTAGACGTCGTACAATTGACCCGTTTGAATATTCTTTAGTCCATTTCTCTCGTTGAGGAGTACCGAAGCGAGAACCAACTTTTGTTGAGTTGGTAATGCTGCGATGACAGGTTCAATTTGGTCGGCTTCAATCTGATGCTGAGCCATACGAACATGATGCTGTTCAACTTTCTTATCGCCGAGTTGTTCTGCTTTTTCGGTGGAAACTCTCAACAAATCCAAGGCGCATCGAGCATCTCCATGTTCCTGCGCTGCAAACGCTGAGCAGAGTGCGATAACACCTTCCGATACAACATCAGGGGCAATTGCTACACTTGCTCTCTTCCTGAGGATGTCTTTGAGTTGCTCGGCATCGTACGGGGCGAAGAGCAAATCCTGTTGACCTAAACGGGAACGGACGCGAGGGTCGAGGAATTCTGTAAATTTCAAATCATTTGAAATTCCGATTACGCATGCACGTGAATCTTTGAGGAATGAATTGATATTCGTGAGATTGTAAAGAAGATCATCTCCTGCTTTTCGAACAAGATGGTCGATTTCGTCCAATACAATAACAAAGACGCCCTTTCGAGCATCCATCCTTTTGATGAGTTCCTTGAACACGCGGTCAGTGGGCCATCCTGTGAATGGGATCTCATCAATCTCATGGTCTTCAAGAAGGGAGTTTCCAATATTTGAGAGGACTCTGTATTGCGTGTCAATTTGTCGACAGTTCACCATGACAGGAGTAATATCTCTCCTCATCTGTTCTCCTTTTTCTTTCAAGAGGTTTGTGACGTGGAGTGTGACGGCCGTTTTCCCAGCGCCTGTAACTCCATAGAGAATCATGTTCGAAGGAATCTGACCGTTCAAAGCCTCAACAAGGTTGAATGCAATTCGCTCAATTTCCTTTTCACGATGAGGCATAATCGTTGGGCGATGGCTGTGATGAAGGATCTCTTTATTGAGAAATAAACTCGGTCTGGAGAGCAAAGTGTCGAAGATGTTTTCCTTCACAATTTTTCCTCCATTATATACCCCATTGCGACGGCTCGTTGAACATGCGCCGGGATAGTTTCTCCGAGTCCGAGCCCCCCTCATAAGGATGTCCGTATGAATTGTTTGAAGGAATCAATTTTGATTGTAAAAAAAGAATTATTTAGAAATGATATACGGCGTGGTAGGGGTACTTAAACAAGCAAAATATATCAATTCAATTTTCAGGATTCCAAGCCGAATTTTCATGAATCCATGCATCTCCATCTTCGAGATGATGGACATTTCCTGGATGGATTGGGAATTCATTTGTTAAAATCGGTTCTCCACTCGATTTTTCTGAATCAATGAAGGTGTGTGTTATGAGTAACTGCGTATCTGGGTTTCTCTCAGCTAGTGATTGAATATCATTCGGTTTGTGATGATGATCGGATGGAACCCACTGCGGGAAGCCCATCTCTACGACAGCTATCTGTGAGCGCGAAATAGCATTCTCAAGATTATCACATGGACCTGAGTCTCCAGAGTGTACGAGCGAAGCGCCATCGGAATGTTCAAACCGATATCCATGAGGGTCGACTGCATCATCATGATGGACTTCGAAACGTTCCCAATTCCAATTGTCGTTTGTAGTTCCATGATCACTTTCGATGAACTCAATTGAATCAAGAGCATCATCTAAACTACCTGGGAACGCCAGTTGACAAAGGGTCTGAAAACGCTCTCTGACACCCTTTGCTCCTACAACTGTGAGGGGTTTCAGCCGTTCCCTATCTGAGATGTATTTTCTCTCGAGGAGTAAAAATGGCAGTCCAAAGACGTGATCTCCGTGAAGATGTGTGACGAAAATAGTTTCAATTTCAGCAGGAGATATACCCGCAATTCGCAGGCTTGTAAGAGCGGTGGGGGGGGCATCGACGATATGGATTCCATCAAGAATCATGAACGAATGAAGTCGTTGTTTTGGCAGGAAGGCATTGCCCGTTCCTAACAACCTTACTTCGTGGGTCATGGTTTATCCTCTGAGAATCAACTCTTTGAATCCTGTGTATGAGGGCTATGGTCGTAAGAGAATGCTGATAAGTGTGCCACATTTGGGAAGAACGTCGCAAAGCGATTGGTGAGTTCATGAGTAACTGGTCTGCAAAAAACCCCTACGGTTCTAAAATCACAGAATGCTATGTTCTCAACGGAGAGGGCTCCAAAAAAGAGACGCGACATATCGTATTCGATCTTGGTGATTCTGGGCTTGATTACAAAGTAGGAGATGCGTTAGGTGTTCTACCAGAGAACCCGCCACACATTGTCGAGGAACTCATTGCGATTCAAGGATGGGATAGAGACCATACTGTCACGACTCACAAAGGCGAAAAGAACCTTTACAATGCTCTAAAGAAAGACTTTGAAGTACATCAGGCAAACAAGAAATTTGTCCAGTCCCTTGCAAACAAGGTTGTTTCATCGGGCATGAATATCTCCATGAGCATTGTCAAGCGTTCAAGAAACGGAGTTGATTGGAACGCAGAAGAAGAAGGAGATTTACCTCCTGGCCTCACCACAAGCAAGCCTTCAGACGATCCTGCCTCTCAGGTCAAAGCAATCCTTTCCGATGCAAAAGAGATTGAAAACTATCTTTGGACTCGCGATTACGTCGACATTATGTCAGAGTTCAGTGTGAAGTACTCTCCAGAAGAATTCCTCGAATTAGTCGACCGCCTCAAACCACGTTTGTATTCAATTGCATCCTCTCATGACGCTCATCCTGGATTTGTGGAGTTAACGGTCGGTATAGTCCGATTCAATTACCACGATCGCCAACGTGGAGGCATAACAACTCAATACATGGCTGATGAAGTGGTTGTCAATGAAACACCAGTGGGTGTATTCATGTCTCCAACGAAGTCATTTATTCTCCCAGAAGACAAAGAGATTGATATCATCATGGTCGGGCCTGGAACTGGAATCGCACCGTTCCGTGCATTTATGGAACAGCGTGTTCATGACCAAGCAACTGGCCGAAACTGGCTCTTCTTCGGTGATCAATCGGAAAAGACAGAATATTACTACAAGGATGAAATCGAAGGATGGATGGATAGCGGAGACTTGTATCGTTTTACCACCGCTTGGTCACGTGATCAGGAAGAGAAAGTCTACGTTCAACATCGTTTGAAAGAACATGGTGCTGAAGTGTGGGAATGGTTCGAAAAGGGAGCCTATTTCTACATCTGTGGCGACAAGACCTACATGGCAAAAGACGTTCATAAAGCACTCATTGAAATCGCAATTGAACATGGTGGTATGTCTGAATCAGATGCTACACATTTCATAGAACAAACAATGATGCGCGAACAAAAGCGTTACCTGCGTGATGTTTATTGAGCATCAACACGAAACTCCCAAAGCGAGTGAGATTCACCATCGATGTCCATCCGTTTTTGTAAATGGATAAATTGGGATTTTCTCAATGCCCTCGTAATGATGTGAGATTCAACACTTCGGTCATGGTCACGAAGAGCCTCAACAATTTCACGAGTTGTCAGGGGGCCGTTTTTCCGGAGATATCCCACAATCCAATCGGCTTGTTGA
>CALBJF010000315.1 GCA_937892665.1 uncultured euryarchaeote
GTTGACGAATCCGAAGTACTCACTCCTGCTGACCCATTCTTCCACATCGATAAGAAATCCTATGAGATCCCATTCGTATGTGGAGCTACAGAACTCGGAGAAGCAGTTCGTCGTATTTACGAAGGTGCTGCAATGATCCGTACCAAGGGCGAAGCAGGAACAGGAAACCTTGTTGCTGCAGTTACACACTCTCGTTTAATCACCCAAGAGATCAAACAAGTACAATCGATGAATGATGACCTTCTCGATGAAACTGCAGACCTCATTGCGGAGCGATTCCGTGTTCTTGCCAACACTTCTAAACTTCCAGGGACTCACTTTGAGACTCCATTCGGCCCGATTGACGATGCAATGCGTTCTTCTCTACGATCGATTCTTGACGACGTCAAAGAACTAGGCCGTCTTCCAGTCGTAACATTCTCAGCCGGTGGAATCGCAACACCAGCAGATGCGTCACACATGATGCGGATGGGCATGGATGGTATTTTCGTAGGCTCTGGAATCTTCAAGTCCGATGATCCTCCAACAATGGCCGATGCAATTGTGATGGCAACTGCACACTACAATGATGGTGCAAAGGTTGCTGAAGCGATGGCAATGACAAAAGGCGATGCTATGAAAGGTGACGAACTTGAAACCTTAGAAGTTCGACTCGACCAGCGTGGTTGGTAAATCACTCGAGTGGTGTATCAACTGATACATCTCCAAGCGTCCACTTTAGAGTCTTGATGACTCCTTCGAGAGCCTTGTAATTGCGAACTGCGTCCTTCATTCCTTCACGGTCTCCACGCTGTCGGCATTCCTCAAACCAACCTTTCCATTCGTTCATCTTTCGTTCAGCACGACCAAGCATTGCTTCAATCTCTTCCCACGTTCGGTCATAGGTACGCTTTGCTGACATGATACTTCGGAATAATCGAGGGTATTAGAAACCAATCCCTAAAAGCACGTCACAAAAGCCGAATATCGTCATTTTTCAAGCGCTCGCCATCCCCAAGAACAAAATCGGTTGCTGAAACATTATCTTCAACAATGGACCCTGGTGAAAGAATACATCCTGTCAGAGAAACATTTGAACCAACGCTTGCCCCTTGCATAAGCACAGTTACATGCAGAGAGGAATCGTTTCCTACGGAGCAGTCGGTTGCAACAACTGATTTGTCGAGTTCAACATTTGAACCGATATGGGCGGTGTTTGAAACAAAGGAACCATTGCCATCGACAAAACCATCAGGCATTGGAAATGGAAGACTGTTTCGTTGTTCAATCAAAACATGTTGTGCCCTAATGAGTTCATTGGGAGAACCGACATCAAACCAAACACCATCGATGGCTTTTGCATACATTGGCCAGCCCATTTCTAAAAGTCGGGGGAAGAGATTCTTAGAGAAATCATACTTCTCCCCTTCAGGAACAAGAGCCATTACTTCAGGTTCGAGAATATACAATCCAGCATTGATTACATTGGAAAAGGCTTCTTCTGGAGTCGGTTTTTCTTTGAACTTTCGAATGTATCCTTCCCGTAATTCACCATCGATTTCACTAACATTGGATCGAGATAAACCTACAATACCGAATGGACTTGGATCTTCAACTTCCCAAAGAGCCATCGTGGCTTTTGCTCCACTGTCTTTGTGAGCTTGGAGGAGAGAAGCGACGTCGAATGAAGCTACTGAATCTCCAGATCCGATGATAACTGTATCTGTAATCTCGTCCATGAGGAGTCGAACAGAACCCGCAGTGCCCATCGGTGTATGCTCTTGATTGATACGTCCTGAAGTTGAGTCGGTATTCCATCCCTCTACATGTGCAGCGAGCATTTCACCCCGATATCCAGTGGTAACAATTAGAGAATCAACGCCGCCCTGAATCATTGAATCCTTTACAAAATCAATAACAGGCCGTCCGAGAACTTCAACCATAGGCTTCGGCCGAGCATCTGTAATTGGCCTTAGACGAGAACCTTGGCCACCGGCCATAATGATTCCAAGCATACTAATCAGCGGCGGCGTCCAGTGGACATGTCCACTCGACGCATTTTCTTCTTACCGCCTCGACGTGGAGGGGGGGCGTTCGTACCCGTTTCTTCGTTACCCATACCGCCAAAGGTAAGGCTTCCTTTGTTGAGAAGACTTGAAATCAATTCTTCTGCAACTTCTTCAGATTCAGCACCAGTCTTTAGACTCTTAGAAACAGCTTCATTGTGATCTGTCATCCATGATTTACGCTCTTCACGGGCCATGTTCAGTTCACCTCTTACTTTGTTGACATCCGTCATCATTTCATCGATTTTTGAATGTGTATCATCTGCTTTTCCACGGAGTAAGACATATTCATTGTGATGTCGGTCGCCTTCTGCCTTGAGGAAATCTCGGTGAGAAAAGGCTTCATCAACTTCTTTGGATTTTTCATCTGCACGACCAACTGCTTCGAGCATTGCTTGGTGTGCAGCATCAGCCTCAGCCTTAAGGGTCTTAATTGCAGAATCAAGATCATCAAGATCGACTGCAACGAGTTCAAATGCTTCAACATCAGGAGAGAGTTCTTCCATTCGGCGACTCATTTGCTTAATTTTCTCCATCGTTTCTTTTTCCTTCTTAGGACCCATTGCGGATGTGTTGTAGAGATTCTCCAGGTTCGTAACATCACGCTTCAATTGAGCATGTTCTGCTGTTGCGCTCTTTTTCTGACTCTTCTCTCCACGACGTCCTTTTGCTTGGCCGATAATAGATCTGATTTGATCTTGGATTGCATTACGCTTTTCTTTGAACAATCGGATTTCTGCACGAATCGTTTTTACTTCTGCAAGTACAAGTTCGACCTTTTCCTTGTGTTCTTTGTATTGATCTTGAACTGCATTGCGCTGATCTGCTGCAGAACGTGCCTCAGAACTGAAGTTATTGCGGATATCACGTAATTTTCGAACCTTTGCTTCCATAGCATGTAAGCGGTCACGAAGTTCTGCATCTGGGCGTTCTTCTGCTTGGTCTTTGGAACCCAACATACCATTGCGTAGTGGTTTTGCATTTCAAACCTATGGATTCAACAAAGGTGTTCAAACGTTGAAAATATCAAGCAATTCGAGGACTGCTCCAAACCCAATGATCAATGAACCGAGTAATTGGCTGGTGACTGAAATGGAGCGACGTAGCCTTGTGTTGAATTCATTTCGAACGTTTACGTTAATTTGTCGACCAATGAGTAAGTCACCACTAGGCTCTTCCAAACGCACAGAAACTGTTGCATCGCCAAAGCGCTCAGGCAGGAGAGTCTGCCAAGCCATTGTACCATCCTTGAGTAAGCCGGTCATTTTCCCAAGAACATCTTCGTTTCCTTCCACGGCAATCGGTAATGATTCAGAGGACCACCATACTTCCTTACCTGGTTGAAGTTCATACCGCATGGCAATTTCATGAGGACGGAAATCAGGAGATTGGACACGGAAAACAACCGTTTTACTCTTTTTAGAGAGATTGTGCATGAAGACGAATAAATTGGCTCTTTTTGTAACGACATTTTCAAGATCGACTTCGAAAACCAAATCTTTGAGAGCAGATGGTCTTCCAAATTCCATGTCCTGTTCGATTCGGTCGACGAGTCGGAAGAATGCTGGACATTGAGTTCTTGCATGCTCTATCAATTCAAGCCACAATTCAAGACTGAAAGAGTCTTCATCAAGCAACGCTTGTATTCCAGCTTCCTTAATCACTTCTTCAAATTCCACTTTCATCGTCTTAGAATCCATACCATTGTAATGCCGATAGAGTGTCATTAGAATTTTCTCTCGCGCAAAATCATGCTTGATACCACGCTTAACGTGACTTTGGACAGTACGCATTAACAGGTCGTATTTGGAACGAAGCAAGGGATCTAATTGTGTTCGAATCATATCGTCAAAAACACTCTCCAACGTCGATGGATGAACTGGTGCTTCAAATGCATCCAGTAAACCTGATTTGTTCACCATGTTAAACCGGTGCTGCCTTGTTGACATGTGTAATCCAAGGGCGAGCATGTGCACACCCCAGGACATGATGAAGATATTTCTACCAAGTGAATTATCAAGTCCAAAGAGAAGAACAAAACCAAATCCAGTACAACCCAGAACAACACTCGTAAATGAAAGAGAATGCAACCGTATTTGACTTTGGATGCGGTGAGCCATCCCATCATAACCGTGCAAAGCTTCGATACTTTGGTGTTGTTCCTGAGAGAACTTGATGGCTTGTCCAAAAGCTGAATGAGAAAGAGAAATTCTATATCGATGCAATCCAAGGACAAATAGCCAACCAAGCCCTATAATCGAACCGAGCAACAACAAACTGGAACTAAAGGATTGCCCGAGAGAGGGTTTGATACTTGACTCCCACCAATTTGGGTCAGTTCCTTCGTACGCCCACGATCCTAGGAGAACGAAAAGAGAGAATATTGGAAGGAGCAGAGTTAGGCGTAATCCAGAGGACAGAATCTGGTCATCTATGGAAAGGAGAAAACGTTCTCTTTCCAAAAGAGGAGACTCCAAAACGGAGGGTAAGGATGATTCGGCTGTCTCGCTCACAAGCCCCCCTTACGAACATGAGTCAAAAGCGTTCGTCCTGTAAGGGGAGGAAATTGATTGGATTTACCACTCAATGTGAGCGTACGATGATTGAATCCGAAATATCGGATTCAAGTTCGATGATTGAACCATTGGCTTCAAATTTGGATGAGCCAAGAGATTTGATTACTGAACCAATTGCTAGACGCTCTCCAAAAAGATTGACTAACTCTTCAGAGACAAGGAGACCTACAACTGTCGCTTCATTCTCGGTAGGGAGAGATGTAAGTGATGTATGTTCAGCTATTCTGGACAAGATTCTTTTGTTAATATGCTTGCTTGGGTGGGGGATTTCTCTTCCACTCGGATCAATTTCAGGGTCACCGAGTAAAACGGTTAATGCAACTTCCAAATCGTCATCGATTGCATGCTCAAGGCGACAAGCCGTCTCGTGCGCATTACCGTTGAAAGGAATCCGTTCAAGGAGAACTTCTGCAAGTCGATGCCGTCGTTTCATGGTTCGACCATGATTCAAACCTTTCTCGGTCAATTGAGCGCCCTTGTATCGCACATAATCGATGAAACCTTTGACAGATAATCTCTGGATCATTTCTGTTGCAGAAGCAGGCGATACACCCAGTCGTTGTGCTAAATCTCCAGTTCGTACTCTTGAATGTCGATTCGTTTCATAGAATTCATACATAGTTTCTAGATATTCATCCTCAAACTCTTGAAAATGTCCCGCCATGTCTAATGCTACGCTCTATCTTGGTTCAAGGTTTTGGTTATTCATCCTGCTTTGCTGAGAACACGGT
>CALBJF010000316.1 GCA_937892665.1 uncultured euryarchaeote
TCATCGAAACCAATCAAACCTTCCTCTAGATTGGTAAGAATATCATTGAATTCGGAATGGTTGAGAATTTGCCGTTCATGATGAGAAAGAATACGCTCTCTCCAACGTGCTCTCTCTGCTCTTGATGTTTGTTTTAATTCCATCAAAAGAGCCGCCGCTTCATCAATTCCATCTCCCCTCAACGCACTTACAAGTCGAACTTCTGGGGGAGTTGGATTGCCAAGTTGAAGAGATTCTCTCAGTTCATTAGCATGGCGTTCAGCCCCAGGGAGATCTGATTTGTTGACAAGTATGGCATCAGCGAGTTCGAGCAGCCCTGCTTTTTCTGCTTGGACACCGTCGCCTCTGGCAGGACCTTCAATCAATACAATTCTATCAGCGACTGCTGCACAACGAACTTCGGATTGTCCCGCACCTACCGTTTCAATGATGACTCTATCCCAACCAGTCATCAATAGGCAAGCCGCCATTTCTTGAACAACAGATGGTACTGAACCACTGGATTTTCTTGTAGCAACCGAACGCACGTACACCAAGTCTTTTTTCTCAGGATGGTCGACCACTGTCATACGTACACGATCGCCGAGTAATGCGCCACCTGATCGTGGTGATGATGGATCTACTGCTAGAACTCCGACTTTTATTCCATCATTTGTCCAAACGTGAAGCAAGCGATCGAGAAGACAGGATTTGCCAACACCCGGAGGGCCTGTAAGTGCTAAAATCCGCCACTCATCAGATTCTTCTATCTCAGACTCAAGTATAGTTTCGCCATTTTCGATAGATGATAATAGCCGTGCTAATGCCCTTCTATCTCCTTTACGAGCAAGTGACACCAACTGTTCCAAGAACATCACCTCAGGAAAGCCCAGTCCAATGCCAATCTGTATCGCCACCTACACCTGCATCGCTTCTTTCAACTGCGGTTTCGATAAAAGCAACCATCTCTTCTGTAGAAGTTCCAGGACCAAAGATTGCCTTTACACCTGCTTCAAACAGAGCTGCACGATCATCCTCTGGAATAATCCCGCCTCCAAAAACAATTACGTCACCCATGTCATTTTCTCGAAGTGTTTCACAGATTCGAGGGAACAGATGTCCATGTGCACCAGATAACGATGAAAGCCCAAGTAAGCGAGCATCTTCAT
This sequence comes from uncultured euryarchaeote, assembly GCA_937892665.1. Lineage (GTDB taxonomy): Archaea > Thermoplasmatota > Poseidoniia > Poseidoniales > Poseidoniaceae > MGIIa-L2. The sequence continues at coordinate 1,149 of CALBJF010000316.1, forward strand.
CACGAACGGTTTCAATAATTTGAGCAGGAGTTCGTCGTAGACCAGTGTAAATGACTTCATGCCCAGCATCTCGTAGGGCTCGGGCGACAACCTTTGCACCCCTGTCATGACCATCCAGCCCGGGTTTGGCAATAACAATCCTCAACGGTTTGTCCATGCTTAATCCAGTAGCACGTGGGTTATGAATGGCTCGTCCAATCTACGTAAAGCAGACTCTTTTCCTTAATTTTAGACAAAATCGTCGATGAGATGAAATGCGAGAAAGGAAAAGGCAGAGCATGGCATGGGAGAAAGACCCGGATGTACTCACACCAAGCAAGGGCTATACACGAGTGCGGAGAGTGAACCGGGCTCTTATGGATACATGGTTCAGGGAGATATCCTTGGTCGATCTCGACACACTGCCGCAAGAAGGCGGTATTGTATTCACTGCATGGCATCCTGGCGGCTTAATTGATCCAATGTTAATGATGGCCGCTTTACCTGGTGGATTGACATTCGCAGCGAAAAGCCCATTATTCAAGACACCAATATTAGGACATATACTTCGAGCAATTGATGCTAAACCTGTCCTTCGTCCACAGGATAACGTAGGAAATAAGGAAGAGAGAAAGAAAGCCAACTCAGGGCTTATCGACACTCTTTCATCAAGTGTTGCAAGTGGACAACGTGTTGCGATTTTCCCCGAAGGAATCTCACACACAAAGGCACATCCAGTAAAAATGCGAACGGGTGCAGCTCGTATTCTCCTCGACTCGATTCGAAAAGCGGATGAGATGGAAAAACCAAGACCTCACCTCGTCCCTATTGGATTACATTACAGTGACCAACATCAATTCAGAGAACGGGTCAGTTTGCAAGTCAATCGCCGCCTTACTTATCCGCCACTTCCTGGCGAAGAAGGGGCTTTACAGCCATCGTCCGAAGAGATTGCAGAACATGGCGACTTAGCTCATGACAGAGTTTGGTGTGAAGAAATGACAAACTTACTCCATACAGAAATCCAACGTTGCAATCAAGCTCAAGAGACATGGGAAGACAGAGAACTCGTTTGGCGTGCTCGACGCATGATACACACTGCTCGCAGTGGGGATGAAGTAAAACCTATCACATTCCATGAAGCTGTTTTGGGCTCCCGTCGAGTTCGTGCAGCATGGCAGTACCTCGCTCAAAACGACCCTGAGCGTAATTTGGAGATGGAAACTAAATTCAAAAAACATCATAGTGAGATGGAACATATTGGGCTTCGATCATGGGAATTACGTGACCGTGAAAAGAAAATATCCAAAACTGCCTTCCTGAAAAACATGCTCTTGTGGATTTGGTCTGCTTCTTGGATGCTCGGAATAGTAACGTGGTCTGCAATGATTGGAGCGATTGTCCCTTACATGTTCATTCGACTTGTTATCATCATCCAGTCGAAGAACGAAGACAATCATTCTGCAATCGGTTCGATGAAACTTCTCTATTCTGTAGCCCTATATCCTATTTGGTGGGT
>CALBJF010000317.1 GCA_937892665.1 uncultured euryarchaeote
AATTTTCGAGTGTTTGAATCAAATGTAAAGCGGCATCTTCGTATGCAGCATTCCCCTGTCCTGCCCAACGGTCAAGATATCCAAGAGCACCATCTACAACATCAGTTGGATCGGTGGTTTCATCCGACAACATAGACAAATAATTGTATGTTGTTCTCCCATCAACAACACCAGTAGAATGTCTTCCACCTTCATCTTCAGAGTATGCAGGCATTTGGTCGCGCTGGATCATAAATTCATAAGGTACAACGGGAATTCCACTGTGTATTTGATATGAGAATGATGAATCAGTACTCCCTTCCATATACCGAACGGCCACTCCAGACAAATCCAAGTATCCGGCACGATCAATCCATGTTTTCCAAGATTCACTGGTATCTCTTATAGGCCATAGATCAGTACCATAATCGGCAATCAATAAGACACCATTATTCGTTCTTGGAGGCGCCAATACTGATAATTCAATAATTTCATTATCTTCCAAATCCAAGACTGTGGAATTGAACACATAGCCAGTAACCGCATCTTTAACCAAATACGGAATAAAAACAGACAAGTCTCCCTGCGCTTCAAAGGTTACAGTTTGGAAAATACCACCGGTCCAAATTGTTGGCGAAACCTCGAGTGATTCAGCTGATACTTCACCAGACTCTTCATTACCGAAACAACCAGAGAGAGGTGCGAACAGCATCAAACAAACAAAGCCCAATGCAATGCTTAATTCACGGCTCATACTTTGCCCACCACCTTTCCATATCTCAATTCTTTGATGGAATGTGCTCAATAGTTTGATAATGGAACAGAGAGATAAGATATATTGAGAATATGCAAGACGACGAGAAAATATTGATTGTACGAACCGGGTATCTTTGGGCCATACATGTCATAGAACGTGATGACAATCGATGCCCATTGATAGAAGGATAGTCTTTATCGTAAGGAATTCCTAAGAGTAAATAAATCACCTAGATGAGTCGAATATTGCGCCATCATCTTTGAATGATTTGAATTCCAGATGATTACCACAGGGATCTTTGATGAACATCGTGGCTTGCGATCCAGGTTGATCTTCATATCGAGTATATGGCCTGACCACAAACTCGGTTTGATTTGATTCAAACTTTCCTTTCAACTGGTGCCAATCATTCCAGTCCATTACAAGACCAAAATGCATAGCAGGAATTTCCTTCCCATCAACAGGTTTCGTAGTCAATTTGGGCATTTCTCCCACGAGATGGGCGACGATTTGGTGACCATGAAAGTTGAAAACACAGGATGCTTCGTTTTCTCTACCAGTGGAGCATCCTAAGACTTCTGTGTAGAATTCTTTTGCTGCTGCGAGGTCATTAACAGGAAAAGCAAGATGGAATGGCCGGAGTTTCTTAGGAGGAGAATAGTCGGTTCCACAGCTTCTGCATACGTCATAATCATCCCAGTCACATTGACGTATGCAACCACTCAAACACTCACTTCCACTTGACAGAGCAACCAATTGATTCAGTTGATGCTACTGAAGGGGAAACTCCAGAGATGACTGCATCAATAGCATCCTTCAATTCAGAAGTTGTAGCTTGTGATGGGTCTCGGGGGCTGTCATCCATACGGCCGTGGTAAACAACAATACCCTTCGAATCAAGAAAGAAAAACTCCGGTGTTCTTTCAGCACCCCATGCAGTCGCTGTTGCTTGTGTAGGGTCGTGCAAATATGGATACGGCATACCTTTTTGAGCACGCTTTACCATATTCTCAAAATCATCTGCAGGATAGTTCACTGGGTCGTTAGAATTGATCCCAACAAAACCAATTTCCCGGTCTTTACAGTATTCAGACATGGCATTGATTCGATCAACACTTGCCACGACGTACGGGCAATGATTGCATTCAAATACAACAACACAGCCGTTTTTGTCTATCGAATTTGAGAGAGAGAGCACATTTTCTCCCTCTGATGAGTTCGAATTTTTTAGGGAATAATCTGGTGCACTGTCTCCGACTTGAAGGGTCATACCTGATGCTTTACGACCTAATTCTTAGGTCTTCGCTTTTCATCGGGTGGTAGTTGTAGCCAACTTCTGTTCACACTCATTGAGTCTCTTTCGTGCTAAAGGATGGTCAGGTTCAATTGCAAGAATGCCTCTCCAAGCAGCAGAAGCCATGTCAGTTTTTCCATGAGCGTGATAGATAGCGGCAGCCCGAAGTCTTGCCTCAAGATGATTTCCATCTGTACGGATAGCAGCTTCAAAGTCTCCTAATGCATTTTCCATTCGTTCCCATTCAAGGTAAAGCAATCCTCTTTGATGCCATGCATCTCCATGTTCAGGAGCAATACGAAGCGCCTCGTTGAGAGGTGCTTCCGCTCGTTCATGGCGATCGAGAGCGATGTAACACGCTGCAAGTTTTGTAAGCGCTTGATAGTGGTGAGGTGCTACTTCGAGCACATTCTTGAAACCGTCCTTTGCTTCCCCCCATTCTCCTAATCTTGATTGAGCATCTGCTCGGGCGAATACAGCAACCGTTAGTTCCGGTGCTAGGGAAAGAAGTGTGTCAGCATCGGATTTTGCCTCCAATGCTTGATTTAGAGCTAGATGGCAACTAATGCGGTTTAGTCTGGCTCGAATATGTTTAGGGTTTTCTTCCAGGACTTCATTGTAGAGTCCAACTGCTCCTTCGAGATTTCCGAGTCGGATTGCAATATTGCCGCGAACATAGGAAATTGTTACAGTCTTTCCTTGGATTCCAGCAGCGTCGATGTAACGAGTAGCCGCATTCAAATCATCCATGTCAATTGCAAGGAGGGCCGATTCGACAGATACGGATGCTTCAGTTTCACCCAACAATCTTCGCGCCCGAACAAGGGAGTCACTCGCTTCATCAGTGCTTTTCAGCAACCGTTGCGTTCGAGCGAGGCCTAACCATGCAACACCAAGTTCCCTGTTCATAGATAGGGCAGCATTGAATGATTCAATTGCCGATGAGAGCAGGATCTTATCTGTATCACC
>CALBJF010000318.1 GCA_937892665.1 uncultured euryarchaeote
CTTATCTTGGCCGATGAACCGACAGGTGCTCTTGATCCTATTACTGGACGAGCAGTTCTTGATATCTTCAAGGAACTAAACGAAACTGAAGGCGTCTCATTCCTTATTGTAACACACTCGAAAGAAGTCGCTGCGTTTGCTAACAGAAGTCTTGAACTTCGAGATGGGCGATTCGTTGCAGAACATGGAGCAGAAATTGATGTTGAAGATTTGACTGAAGGAAGAGAACTTCTCATTGATGACTTAGGAACTGTGACTTTACCTCCTGATTTGCTTGTGCGAATAGGCGGCTCAGGTCGTTATTCTGTTGCACTTGCTGAGAGTGGAATGCTTACCTTACAAGGAGAATCCTATTCGACAATTGGTGAACTTGTCCTCTCTGCAACCTGTCCTGCTTGTAAGCATGATTATGGAGATAGCGATGAGCAAGAATGTCCATCATGTGGTTCGAGTCGGCCAATGGTGGAGGCTTCATCTTGAAACAAATCGTCTCGGTCTTGAGTTACATCGAAGGAATCTCTGCATTGATTCTGTTTGCAGTTGCAATGCCAGTGAAATATATTGGAGGAGATCCGTCCCTTGTGTCCCTTGTCGGACAAATACATGGTTTCCTCTTCCTTGCCTTCCTAGGAGCACTCTTCTACGGAGTTGGTCGGCACTGGAACATGACCGCTCTGTTTCATGGATTCATCGCAGCCGTCGTCCCAGCAGGGCCGTTTCTGTTCGATGGAATGCTGATCAGTGGCGAGTATGACCTTGAAGAGAAATCAAGCTGATTTGACGCCTTGTGGCCACAGTACGAGAATGAGAGTCTTTCCTTTCGTCTTTGGCGTATGTGTGGAATCAGGATCCATCCAAACGATCGATCCTGTTGGATAGGTACCATCTTCATCCCAGACTTCTCCTTTGAGAACAACGTATGCTTCGCCACCTGGATGCATGTGCGGCATAAACGCATCAACTGTAACTTCAGAATCTGCTTCATAGAGGACAAGCGAGGTCTTTTCTTCTCGCTTAAGTTTACCCAAACGCACACCTGTTTCAAAATCTCTCCAAGAGATGTTCTCTTCAAGCCAATCTTCATCGATAGAAAATCCGAGCCATTGGGACATGTCGTGTGTGAAGACCATGATAACCCCAACCTCAAGTCTTTGAAGACATATTCGGTGTAAACTTCAGATATCCAACAATTTTAGTTATTCTTCACCTAAAAACAAGAGTAGGCCTGAAAAACCTACGAACATCCCAAACTATGGATGTCATGAGAATTAGTTGACGAAGTATTATATCCCAAAGTTTAGGGACACCTAATATGGACGTAAAAGAAATTTTAGACCCAAAGAAGCTTTTAATCACAATTGGAACACTAGTTATTGTCATTTCAATACTTGGAATTGCAAACAGTGAAGACTGGGCTGAATGGGGTTGGGATGACGAACCAGTCGGAGATCACGATGCGGCATATGAACAAATGTGGGCATTACACTTGTTACCTCTTGGAGTAATGGCTATTGGAACTGGATTATTTGTCACAGGCAAATCTCTCGCTCAAATGTCTATGATTTCTTCTGCAGCAGTCATCGTCATCATCGGCGGTGGAATGGGATACATGACAGGAGAGCATGGTTACGATGGTACTCCACCAGCTATCTGGCTGATTATACCAATTTTTACACTCTTATTGACTTTAATTCTTGGAATCACAGGATATATGCTTTACAAAGACCTTGAAGAATCAAAGGAGGCTTAATTATGAGTGATAGAAACCTAACCCCTTACTTCCTAGTTCTAGGTCCTCTTTTCCTAGTAGGCGCGTACATGAACTGGCCTGCATCAGATCTAATTGGTATGCGTGGAACAGACTCTTTAATCAATGAAGCAGATTCTCTCATGCCACTGTTAATTGCAGCAACACTTGGTACCCTAATGGTTCTTGGAGGCCTATACCTGCTGATTTCAGATATGATGGCAAACGCTTCTGGAATGAACAAGCAACTATTGAGTATTGCTAGTGTCTTAGTAGTACTCACTATGGCGTTTTTCATTACTGGAATGGGAAGCAATGTTGCTGTCATAAATGCTGAAAATCTAGATGTGGATTCAGAGGATGAATCATACACATTTGCAAGTGATAATGATAAATTGGGATCGCAAAACGCTGCCTTTGAGACAGGAGCAACTGTTTGGCAAATGTCTCCAGTTACTTGGGGTCTTTCTCTTGTCTTAATTGGACTTGTCTCCTTTATGATGAAGCGTCCAGAGTCTCCAATGGAGTACGTCTTACCTGCACTAATGCCGGTCGGTATGGTTTTCCTTAGCCTCCCTATCATAAACAATCCTGCCCTCTTTTCGATGATTTTCCCAGTTGTCTTATTGGTTCACTTAGTCATAGGCGGGCTCATGCTTGGTGGCAAGATTTCAGCACCAGGAGCGGCTGAAGAGGCTGCTTGAACTGATGGGTACAATCAGATCCAAACATCGTTTGAAGCTGTAAGCTCGCTTTCAGCTTCTCCTGTGTTAACGACGCCAGATGGTTCAATGAGCATCACTTTACACTCTTCGTGAGCGTAAGGACGGTGCTTCGTACCTTTTGGTACAACGTACATTTCTCCTTGTGAGAGTTCCATTGTTTCTGATTCAAATTCGATGAACATCGTTCCCTCGATAACGAGGAAGAATTCATCAGTATCACCATGATCATGCCAAACGAAGTCTCCCTTCAATTTGACAATTTTAATTTGATAATCGTTGAGTTCCGAGATGATTTTTGGAGTCCAATGCTCCGAAAAGAGAGAGAATTTTTCTGAGAGATTTACTTTATCCATTTCCTTCCACTAGTCGTCTCCAACAGGAATGTACTGATTGGTTTTTCCCGTAACTTACGATGTATGGGTATATATCTCACTATGAAGACCCATTAATATGGGTCGAAGGGGATTGATAGTTTCCTTGATGTTCCTTTTCTTGATTTCATCATGGACGCCAGCAGTTGAAGATGCCCTTCAAGACCTCCCTCATATTCAAGAAACGTTCTCCAATGATGTGAATGGTTCAGATGATTACACCGTTGTGTATCAGTTGGACATCCCTGATGAGGCTCAATACAACAATGATCCAGTTCCATATTCAGTAGATTCTAGTTCGAGCATTGATTTCACCTTCGATCGGGTTGCTTACTATCTTGAATTAGAAAAGCCAAATGAGGCACGAACCTGGGTCTTTGTCTCGTTCCCTAGTATTACGACACGTGCTGATGAGTTAGGAGTTCCAACCTTTAATTCTGGAATCTTTTACAATGAACTCTTGACAGATGTTGAAATCCAATCCAATCATCAGGACTTATCCTCACTCGGTCTAATTGATACAGGAGTCATCGAATTTTGGGGCACGAATTACGGGACTTCAAACGACTTGGGAGTTCCAAACGGGGACGATTCAACCTATGATTTTGCAGATGCTCCATACAGTTCTGAATCTGCTGGTTACGGAAGTATGCAAATACACGACTATGAATCAGGTCACACGCTCTTTGCTTACAACGCGTGGGGTGGGTCAAATATCGACGATCTTGGAATAGGGAGTAATCCTGATGGAGATGAAGATCCGGATTGGACTTTTGCTTCGAATGCAGCCGAATATACGCTGAAAAGCATGACCGTTTTGGTGCGTTCAGGCCCTACTCCATCTGAATTAATGATTACAATGGAATCCCCCGGCAATCATCAAATCGTTCAACGAGATGAATACAACAAGGGTATTTTTACAGTGAGCGGTTCAACAGAATACTCAGTTAATCTCGTTGAAGGACGATACATAACGCTTGAAACTGATTTTGAATCAGAATGGGTCTCAGTTGCAGTGCCTCTAAGTTCGAATTTCTATGGCTCTATTGAGGTTCCAACGGGATGGCATCGCCTTGAATTTCGATTCATGAATGACGGCAATCAGTTAGCCCTACACACCGTAAATCCAGTTGGTGTAGGGGAAGTATTCATTGTTGCAGGACAATCAAATTCGGCGAACTCTGGTGATACTCCACTAACGCCCACGGACTCAAGAGTAAGCACTTGGGGGCCGAGTGGCTGGCGTTTTGGATACGACCCTCAACCTGCAGCAACAGGCAATCGTGGTTCACCATGGCCAGCAACTGGCGATTTACTCGCAAGCCGTTATGATGTACCAATTGGTTTTCTTTCAGTTGGATATGGTGGTACACAAGTCGACCGATGGGTTCCAAGCCAGAATGATCTGTTTCCACGAATTACTGATGCATTAGATGCTGTTGAACCGAATGGAGCAAGAGCCATCTTGTGGCATCAAGGAGAAAGCAATGCAGGTGGAACCGCTGCAGAAGATTATGCACGAATGCTTGGAGAAGTTGTTCTTGGAAGCCGAGAATATGCTGGCTATGAGATACCTTGGATTGTTGCTCGAGTGAGTTTTGTTCCGAATGGAGATCCTGTAAAGATGGGGTGGATTATTGAGGGTCAAGATTCAGTTATCGACGATGACCCATTGACGTTTCCAGGGCCTTATACTGATGATTTGAATGGTACTCAGTGGAGATATGATACAATCCACTTCAACGAGGCAGGATTGCGTGAACATGCTTCTCGATGGGACACGAGAATTTCAACAGCTATGGCTGATTTATTCCATCCAATCATTGACTCAGATAATGATGGCGTGAACGATGCTGATGACCTTTGCCCAGAGACGCAGGTTTCAACAGAAGTGTATGTTGATGGTTGCAGTGAAGAGCAACGACATCCTGGGAGTACAACTGATGTAGATCAAGACGGGATCATGGATGCGGATGACCTATGTCAACAAACACCAATCGGAGAATCAGTCTATGCAGATGGTTGCAGCGATAGTCAACTTGATTCTGATGGCGACGGTGTCTCAGATGCGGATGATCTTTGCCCCTCATTCAATGATGCAATCGATCTCGATTTTGATTCAATACCAGATGGTTGTGATGATTTAATCGATAGAGATAATGATGGTGTTTCAGATACTGATGATATCTGCAATAACTATGACGATACCATCGATGTTGATTTGGATGGTATTCCAGATGGCTGTGATGATTTGATCGATTCAGATAATGATGGAGTCTCAGACTCAACAGATATTTGCAACAATCATAACGATTCCATCGATATCGATTCTGATGGTGTCCCAGATGGTTGTGAT
>CALBJF010000319.1 GCA_937892665.1 uncultured euryarchaeote
TTCAATTGCGGAGGAGATGTTGAAATCGGTCTTGACCGAGATCATCGCCGCTGGATTTTAGCAGCCTTTGCAGAAGACGTCGTAGGTGATGTTGAACCATTGCAATCAGATGATGTATGGTTGGTCTCAGGCGGCGGTTCCGGTGTGACTGCTGCGTGTATGATCGGTGTGGCTAAGGCAAGTGAACAAGCAGGTGCAACATTCCATTTACTTGGCCGGTCTGTCCTTATCGAACAAACGTCAGAATGGTTGGATTGGTCGGAAGAAAAACTGGCGAATGAAAAGATGGCTCTACGTCAACGATTAATCGATGCATCAGAATCTGATAAAGTAACGATGGTTGAATGGAATCGTGCATGGCAGAAATTTACTCGAAGTAGAGATGTTTATCAAACACTTTCTGAAATTGAAGCAACTGGGAACAGAGCATTCTATCATTCGATTGACGTTACTGATATGGAGGGTCTGCGAACTCTTGGAGCATCACTTTCCCAGCCAATCACTGGTCTTGTGCACGGTGCGGGACTTGAAGATTCCAAACTTGTAGGCGACAAAACCTGGGAAACGTTTGACAATGTTGTCCGAGTTAAAATTGATGGATGGGCTGCGTTAATGGGCGCAGTCACATCATCGAATGGAACTTTGAGATTCGCAAGTTGTTTCACTTCTGTTGCTGGGCGATTTGGAAACGGTGGCCAAACTGACTATGCGGCTGCGAACTCAATACTCGATGCAGAGATGGCACGCCTTACTGCAAAAGGAGACTGCCGCGCAGTTGCAATTGGATGGACTGGTTGGAGAGATGTTGGAATGGCAACTCGAGGTTCTATTGAAGCAGTCTTTGAAGAAGCTGGAATTGAAACTCTTCCAGTTGAAATTGGTGTTGACATCTTCGTAGGTGAAGCACTACGTGGCGGTAAGCGTCGAGTCATAGCTTGTGGATCACTTGGCCTTATGGACCGATTCAATTCATTCAGAGAAGCTCCACTGATGTTATCTGGAGACATGGCGTCTCTGATGGCAGATCCTTCACGATTTCCTTTCATTGACAAGGTTCTATCCGTCGATGAAGAAAATTCTATGATGACGCAAAGTACGCTTTCTGTAGCCGACCACCCATTCCTATCAGACCACGCCATCGATGGTGTGCCCTACCATCCTGGTGTTATGGCATTGGAAATGTTTGCTGAGAATGCTTTGCTTCTTTGCCCACATACATGTCTTGCTGGATTTGAGGACGTCAAGTTTGGTTTACCTGTCAAGGTGATGAAGAATTCAATGATTGTTCGAGTTCTTTCCGAAGTTGCTCGTTCGGAAGGAAATTTAACTTTGGTCTCTTGTAAACTTGTATCAGATTTAACCAATTCAGACGGTGTGGTCTTTGGCGAGCGAGAACATCATCAAGCAACAGTTCGACTTGTAGGCAAATCGGAGGATTTGAGCGGATTCTTAGAAACCGAAATAACAGCGCTTCCATCAATAGGTATACCTCCTCAAGGACGACTTGAACATCATGCATCATTCATCTATCTGAGATATTTCCATGGACCTCGCTTCCAATCACACGGTGGAGTTTTACGAGGTGTGGGTGATTCAAACCAACCAGGTGCCGATGGAATTGCATTGATGCGCCATCAACTTCCCGCAACTGATCAATTTGCTTTAGAGCGGGAAGGAGAAGATGTTCTATTGGAAGCATTGCCTATGCTAATTGAAGCAGGCTTCCAGAATGCTGGACTTGTGGCGATGGAATCAGAGGGCTTCAGTAGTTTACCAGTTGGAATCGATTGGTCAACCATGCTCCGGGTTCCTGAGAAAGATGAGAAGTTACGATTACGTTCTGTACGTACCCATGTCGAAGATGCTGGAGTTACTGTTCATGATGTATTGATTATCGGTGATGATGATGCTCCTGTAGTTGCATTGAAAGGCCTTCGATTGAAGGCAATGGCTCCAGTTCCTGATGATCAAAAATTCACTCTCGACCGGTGAGGGTGATGCATTGGATGTAAAATTCGATTTTATCGAAGTGGAACCAGATACTCGTTTGCTGGTTGCGACTTGTCGAATTCGTCCGATTGATCCTACAACGCTTACACTGATTGATTGGGATGAGATTCGCACCTTCAGGACTGATAAGCGAAAGGATGAGCACCTTAGTGCCCGATGGTTGTTGGAGAAAGCGCTAAGCCAATGGGGTGTAAATGACCTGTCTGCTCTTATGATCTCAAGGACAGAAGAGAGAGCCCCATATCTCAAAGTCATTCATGGCATGTGGATTCAATATCCTCTACCAAGCATTTCCATATCCCATAGCGATGGTCTTGCCTGTGTCGCTCTTATCGATGAAGGATGGACGATTGGGCTTGATGCTGAACCATTGAACCGCCCTCCTAAACCAGCAGTATTCGATATGATGGCAAAGGGAGAAGAGTTGGTGCGATTAAATGAGGGTGAACTCGATCCATTATTGGCATGGACTGGAAAGGAAGCCATTCAGAAAGCACTTCGAATGGGAATGCATTTCAACCCACGAGATATTGAAATTCCAATTGGAGGTTTGAATGATGAAATCTCAATTGGAAATTCAAAAATCCAATTGAAAAACTACACTCATTTGACGCATAAAATAATGCTTGCTTTTGGCAGGGATTTAACACCAATTAGGTCTCCAGAAGAAGCCCTTCTTGAAGCGACAAGAGATGCCATGGATTCTGGGACTTCCTGGGGGGTAGGATGTTCTACGACTCGCAACAATACTTGACTCACTTATTCCATAGTCGACTTGATTCCCATTCAAGTCCGAGAAGGATGCCAATTTCTGTGAGAATCACGTAGTTGAACAGCAAATACATCAGATATGCGATTACTATTACGAGAAGAGAAGTGTTCACGACCTTTCTTCTCTGTCGCTTTACATCGTCCATCGTACAAATTCCACGATTTCTAAAATACATTACAAGACCAATGATGACGAATAGACTTGCAAGTCCTAACATCGTCGGCCTGAACCACCAGTAACTTCCAGTTCCCCAATACAATGTGTCTGAGAGTGCAGCTGCGCTGCTAACACTTGCTAAGCCGAACATGACCAATATGACGCTTGGTAAACAACACATGGAAGCGATTATTGTTGATGTTGAAATCAACTTGAAGAGGGATTTCGAATCGCTCTCGGTTTCTTCCATGGTTATCCACATCGCTCATTACCGTTAAACAATTGTTCAGAAACATGATGCAAAAAGACCACTTTCTGAAGGGTTTGTATAGACTTGGAGAGGTAGTACTGGTGTTCCGTCAGACCATTTACCCATGTCTGATAGCATTGGAGTATTGACGAGATTCGCATATGCAAAGTCAGCAGTGTTTAGATCACCTCGACTATGGGCAACAACCCAGTCGGCCTGTGCATCGATTCTTCGATAAAACGCCCAATCAGCAAGTGTATCATGTGCTTCATTTGCAGGAAGGTAATGAGTCGCAACTAAGCGGGGGAATCCATAACGATCACTGGGTATGTAAATCAGCATTGTCTGATTTTCATCAACGCCACTGAACAAATCGATGTGGTGTACACTATCACATTGACCAACAGTCATATCATCTTCACTTACGACAAGATGGACGAGGGTATTCTCTGGTAAATTCGTGTAATTAGGTAACCATGTTTCTTGTACTGGTCTTGCTGCAGCCATTTCTGTATCGACAACAAGTGTTTGATTACCCCATTGCTTATTCTGTGCCATTTGCAAAACCTGTAGAGAATAGGCCCCTCCTAAACTGTGGCCACCTATCCACAAATGCTGTGGGAGGATTTTCAGATCACCTAACGTTTCATTGACAACATCATCTCTTGTTGTATCGTCAATTCGTTCTTGCAGTAAATCGATTGCAGATTGAAGCGCATGCATTCTCGGTACATGATGTGGCCAATTCGACATCCCATCTTCTTCTATGAGCGTAAATGTGTCTGCTTCGTCAGGACGAACATCAGTTGGATATTGGATATAGGCTACTGCCATGCCTTTCCCAACCAGATGATCAATCCAGTCAGTGTAAGAATCAACAGATGGATTCTTGAAGGCATGGAGTAGAATTGCTAACGGCACTCCTTCAATGCCAGGGTCGCTAGGAAGTTGGGGAAGATAGAGGTAAACTGAGAAATCGATGTCTTCTTCAGTAGGTCCTTGGATTTCAGAGACGAGTTCAGGAATTGGATAGAGGTATTGAACACGAACGGAATCGAATGGCCCTGCCTGGGCTCCGTATCCCATTGTAGGCGCATCAGGAGGCGAAGGAGCTATTCCAATCAGAGCAGGTATGCCAGGCATGACCAGCCAAGCGGCAAAGAAGATAGCACATAAGTGAAGGAGAGTGTACGTTTTTTCCATTTTGTTTTGTTCCCGTTTAGGGAGATGGGGAGCTCCTCGAACAGCAATTGCTGAAGCTAAGAGAAGAACACCGTATATCGTTGGTAGAAGTAAAAAGGCACCACGGATGTATCGTATATCCATGAGTAAGAAGATAATCCAAGAGGCTAATACAGCCCCAATTAAACTCACGAGGCCTATGACTGAAAGCGGATGTAGATCAGTACCTTTTTGCTTTCGTAGAGCAGCCCAAATGCTTGCTGCAAGTATGAAGGCCGATAATATCGCAATTGTAGCAATGTGCTGGCGCAGAAAGAACGTCAATGCAAGTGTTCGTATTGCTTGTGGCCAAATCGCATTTTGAATTGGTTCTCCTAGAAGCAGTAAGTAAATTGATTCAGACAAGGCGATAACTGCTCCAAGTATGAGTGCAATCGGATGGAGGAATGGAGATTGCAAGACTCTTTGGTAGAGAGTAAGCGTCTCTTCCGTCTCATCCTCCATATCTTATGGAACGACCTTGGGTTCAAAAAACGTCGTTCTAAGAATCAAGCATTAACGTTACGAACTTCGGGTGTTTGATCCGCAATCATAAATTCAAGCATTGCAGCCCACATCACGAATTCCATGCTCTTCTTGAGTTCCTCTTCGCCACCAACAACTTCGATCATGTTGTCAAGTGTATCATCAGGTGAGTGATATGCACTGTAATCAGAATCATATGCGCCTAGGTGGAAGATTGTTTGTGCTCCAAGGTCTCTGAAAGTAACGTGATCTGAGCGTCCAAATGTATCTTCATGGACATCCATGACAAGATCTTCATGTTCAGGCCAATGTTGGTCGCAGCCGGCTCCATAGGTGCCCTCGATTCTCATGTCCATAGGCGCTCCGAGGATATCTCTGTGAACATGGTCTAGAATAGTGGTGATCTCAACATCTTGGACTTCTGGATCAATATCTGGCCCAGACCATGCATGGTATGGATACGGTTCTCCAGTTGGCTTTATCGCGGGATAGGAGACTCCCATCATATCCATATTGATGTAGAAACGGAGTTCCTTGTCAGTAGGTAAGCAGTAATCACATTCGTTATTAGCAAAGGCACTAGAGCCACGTAGTCCTTCTTCTTCAGAGGACCAAAGTGCAAGGAATGTATCGCATTCAACTTCGATTTCGACGAATGCTTTAGCGAACAGCATCATGCTAACAGTTCCTCCTGTGTTATCGTAAGCTCCTTCATAGGTACCGCCTCCTGGAGGACCTCCTGGTGGTGCAATGTCCATGTGTGCTCCCATTCCTTGAACACAAGAGTCATCACGGCCTTCTTTCCATGCAATGACGTTCAAACTTTCAGGTTCGAGCACATTCCCGTGGTCTGTTACACGCAGGATGTGAGTTTCATACCCTAGTCCTTCAAAATGACCTTGGAAGAAAGAAGCAGCACGCTCAAATGCAGGATTTGGAGTCCCCATCCAGCGGTTGATGTATCCACCACATTCCGTCGAGTCGGTACAAACACTTGTGATAAATTCCATTTTATCAAGCCATTCTTCACCGTTCACGATTGGTGTTCCATTGGTGATCGGCATCTCCAATGCTTCACCTGTGCCATCTGGGTGTACAATAGTGAGTGTAGCCTCTTCGACGTAAGGTGTGAGAAGGAATTTGCCATTGATTTGATCGCCGGTTACAGTTACGTATCCATTTGGAAGAATAGTGTCGTTAACGAAGAGCATGACTCCAGTTGGAACAGAAAGAGAACGACCATTTCCTTCGAGAATGAATTCATGCCACTCACCAGTTCTGAGTGTTACATCTTCTGGAGGGGTGAAATCGATTTGAAAGATGGACGAAACAATTGGTTGATCTTCTGCACCTTCTTCACCAAAGCATCCTGACAAAGAGGCAAGAAGCATTAGTAAGACAAGAAAGAGGCCTTTGGAGGCTTTCAGCGTCTGCATAGTTAACGCTGTTCGCAATTCACTCATAGGCTTTGTCAGTGGAGGTGCGGATAGCGGGAGTCGAACCCACGACATAAGGTTGGAAACCTCAGATGATA
>CALBJF010000320.1 GCA_937892665.1 uncultured euryarchaeote
CTTGGGTCCAAGCGTCCCAAACGCCCGAGTATAGGCCAAACTAACCCATACGCCCTTAGTTTGGGGGACGCCATTCCGCATATGAAGTTCACTCAAGGAGTTGCCAGGTTCCGTCTTGTCGACGAATGATAGTTCCATTGATTTCGAGTTGATCCAAAAGGTCATCAGCATCCATGTCGGACTCAACTTTGAGTAAAACCTCCTCAACATCCTTCCGACGAATTACGCCACTCTGTCCTGCTTTTTCAACAACCAGCGTGTACAAATGTCGGGGAGACGTTGAGTTAATCGCAGCGAGAGGTTCTTCCATAGCCTCTAGTTTTCTGCGAAGTTCATCACGAATCTCTTCAGGAGTATTTGCTAAGGCAACTTCAATCCTTAATTGCGCTGCTGAATTAGCTGTGGCTACAATAGGGGTGCTGCTAGGTAGAGTTTGCCCGCAATGGGGGCATTGTCGGGCTCGAGTGCGTGTGCCATGACAGTTCCTGCAAGCAGGACAGCGCACAACACTCCATTTCTCCATGAGTCTTGCTTTGGGCAACAGATTAAGAAGATTCACAAACTAAAGTCAGTACCGGTTCTTTGTGGTTGACCTCCAGGACGCCTTGCTGGAGCCGCAGGTGCCTTGGTATCAACACGTTTCTTTTCAGGTTCAGCACTACGTGTTAATGCGCCACGAATTGGACCGGTTCTTCCACGACCTGCCATTCGTAGTGAATCTGGTAAGATCAAGGCTGCAATAGCAACACCGTGATGATCTGCTCCCGCAGTCACTTCATCGACTGCTACATCAAAGGCAACCACTTCTAAATCACGAGACGCAAGTTTCCGCTGAATATTTCTCCGCAAAAGCAGAACCGTTTCTTCGTAGTCTGCTTCGGTTGTAATCGTAGCAACTATTGCACATTCTTCACCTTCTGGTGTTTCACAAAGAGCATAGCCAACTCCTGCGCAAGCAGTTGAACCAGACCAAGCGTATGCGGTCGCAAGATGACACTCAACGAGAGAACCCATTGGTAATGCTTCTGGAGGAACAATATTGAATCCTAGGGGAAGCATTGCACCTTGAACTTGAATCAATCTCGCATCACCTAAGCCGAGTTCAACCAGACCTTGATCAAATGCATCTTCTCCGTTTTCTCCCCAAGGTGCAACTGCAGTCATGAGCCATCCACGTGAGGATTTAGAGCCACCTTCTTGTCCCGCCATGAATTAAGAGAGTCTAATCGGTTCTTGAATAACGTGGTCGATAATGAGCGCAATGAAAGAAATGCTATGTCAAATCACTTCTTCGGCAATGATATGGCGAACACCTCTCGGATGCTGTTAATGGTTTCAGCAGTCGGCTTGTTAACCACCGCAGTGGTTCTTTTGTTCAAGAATAGTGATTCAACACTAATGGTCATACCAATCATAGGTGGTGCAATTTTAATGGGATTCGGATATTTCCTATTTGATGCAAGAGACGATGAAAACCAAGGGAGTACTGCCGGAGTCCTCATGCCAAAAAAAGGACAATCCTCAGGAATTGAAACCGCAGGAGAGGAATTACCCGATCTAATTTCATCCGATTATGAGATACCAATTCTTTAGAATTAATTCTCGTCTTGACTCATGTATTTACCAAACCATTCATCTTCATCTGAGGAAGGGAGGCCCTTTGGAGCTTTCTTTGATGGAGACTTACGAGCGAGCAGCAACACAACAAGAAGACCGAGTAATGCACATGCAGAAATCAAAACCATTTCGTTTGAATCTGAACCCTTACCTTTCTTCGAATCCTCTTCGTCATCATTCGTATCGGATGGTTCAACAATTACTTGAGGTTCAATCAAACATGTTGTACAGAACATGGTGTCAAATGTGATTACATTTCCTGCATTATCTGTAATGGTAAAGGAGAACGAGATGTTGTCAACGGACTCTAAGATGGCTACATCAATATGTGGAGTCGACTGACTAAGATCAAGAACTTGTAATTGCGTTTGTGATGAACGCACATAGGTTACAGATACAACATCATCTGAAAGAGTAAACTGAATTGAATAATTATCTGATTCAAGGTTTGAGAATGTAGCGTCTTCGCCTCCGGCAAACCATCGGCTTGTTTCCAATGATTGTGAAGAATCAAACAATTTGAGTTGCGCCTGCGGTGTTTGACGATCTTCCTCAACAGAACTACTCAATTTCCAATCGATAAATTCAATCACGTTTCCATACGCATCGATGCCTCCGATGGCATATGCTGGAGTGACGAGTTCACCTTCTTGAGCAACTGTATCGACATACAACATGTGTACTGAGGCACCGTCATTCATCATCTGACCAACCAAGACCCAAAGGGATTCGTCGGACAAATCACTGTTCAGGTTTCGATAAAGCATCCATTCAGTTCCGACTTCACCAGTACGTCCAGCCCAACGAAGTTGGGTTGTGCCATTGGCAAAATATTCAGCATCAAGAGCAAGTGGAGCCTCAGGAGATGTCGTGTCCTCAACGATTGGTAACATCATAGAATTGTAGGACATAGTGATGTTTGTTTGTGCATAAGTCACGTTTTGTGTGCCAAAGGAAGCAATCACTGTAACCGCATACCATGCATTTCCAGAGGTGCCTGTTGCAATCGTGTTGTTGTAATGTTCTTGACCCGATTCTACAACTGCAAGTAACTCTACGTTAATGCTTGACAATGAAGTCGTGTTAATTCTGCTCGTGGTGGATTTCCAGACTTGATAGGTTGCCTCAGGATGACCTGTGATATCCGTCCAGGTGATTTGAGTGATCCCTTCTGAAAATGTTGCATCAATATCATCGATTATGTTTTCTTCAGGAAGGAGTGTGTATTCGAAAATCCCTGCATTTGGTGCAGTTGCAAGATTCGATTGCTGATTGCCGAGTTGATCTGAAAGTGTGATGAGGTAATACGTGACACCACTGTAACTTGATTCTACGGAGTAGTTGTAGTGAGTGGTATTTGCTTGAAGTTGAGCAAGTTCAGTCACTTCATCAGAAGACAGGTCGACAATCATCGAAGGGCTTCTCCAAATGTGAAGCGTATGGTTTACATCTTCGATTGTCGAACCGTTCCAGTCAAGTGATGTGATGGAAGTTGTTGAATCGAATGAAGCAACAAGCGTACCAGTTATCGAGGAACCTGTGTTGTCTTCAAGAATACCTTGAGTCAAAGTATTACCAGATAAAAGGCGTGAGTCTGATTCCCCAGCAAAGGTATGCAAAACAGTGTAGAACGTAGTTTGGCTTACTGGTTGTTGATGTACAATTTCATATTGAGATACGTCTGAACTTAGATTGGAGACGATTTCAGTCT
The DNA here is from genome assembly GCA_937892665.1 of uncultured euryarchaeote. Taxonomy (GTDB): domain Archaea; phylum Thermoplasmatota; class Poseidoniia; order Poseidoniales; family Poseidoniaceae; genus MGIIa-L2. The sequence goes on from CALBJF010000320.1 coordinate 3,329, forward strand.
TTAGTAACGAATTCCAATTGGTTGGATTTGCAGCACTTGTATGACTCCAAAGAGATGTTGTGTGAGCATCTGTCATAGAAGAATCGACTGTTGAGATATCAATCCAAGTCAGAGTTGTTGTGAAATTATCTATATCGTAAGATCCTTGCAATGCATACGGTGATGCAATCGGTGAACCGTATTCCAGAATAGGTTGGCTAAGCGCCGCATCCCCTGCAGTGAAATTACTGATGACTGTACCATTGTGGTTACTCACGACACCGTAGTAGAAACTCCCATTGGTCGACGGAGGAATTGAATTTGTTACTGAATGCAAACGTTCTTTGCATTCTGCCAA
>CALBJF010000321.1 GCA_937892665.1 uncultured euryarchaeote
ACCATAGGCATCCTATTTATGATGTTATTCTTTAGTTCATTTCTGTAATTATTTCAGGCCTATCAAACGGCGACTTGATATATGAAAGCAAAGTCGCAAAGTTGCTCGAATGAGGGATTATCATGGGTAGAGGACTGTTTGCAGGCGCCAAGATGGCTAAGGATCGACAAAAATTCCGCTGGTCGGATCGTCGTTACAAAAAGCGTATGCTCAAGTCTCGAGCACGTCACGACCCGCTTGCTGGGTCCACACAAGCCAAAGGTATCGTTATTGAAAAAGTCGGTATTGAGGCAAAACAACCGAACTCAGGAATTCGTAAAGCCGTCAAGATTTCACTTATCAAGAACGGAAATAAACTCACAGCTTTCGCTCCCGGCGATGGTGCAATCAACTTCATCGATGAACACGACGAAGTGATGGTCGAAGGTATCGGTGGACGCATGGGTCGTTCATACGGAGATATTCCTGGTGTCCGCTACAAGGTCATCCAAGTCAACGGCGTTTCACTCGATGAAATGGTCCGTGGCCGAAAGGAGAAGCCTGTACGCTGAGGTGTTGAAGATGACAGAAGAAGAAATCGTAGTAGACGAACGACCAATCGCTGGTATCGGAACTTTAGTTTTCGGAAAGTGGGATGCTGCTGAAGTAACCTGCAATGACCCAGGACTTGCACCATACGTCAACCTCTCAACTGTCGGTGTACCCCACTCTGGTGGACGACACGCAAACATGTGGTTCGGAAAATCCAAACTTAGCGTTGTAGAACGCTACATCAACAAACTCATGAGAACAGGATCCTACACTGGTAAGAAACAAAGCGCAATGAAGGCATTTGAAACCGCTCTCGATTCTATCGCAGAGCGACGTAAGACAAACCCATTGCAGGTTTTCGTCGATGCTATCTGTCATGCAGCACCTATGGAAGAAATCACTCGAATTAAATTCGGTGCAGTTTCCCAGCCAAAGGCTGTTGACTCTTCCCCTTCACGTCGACTCGATGTGGCTCTGAAGAACCTTGCAAAAGGTGCACAACAAGGAACCCACAAATCGAAGAGAACATTGAAGCAGTGTATTATCAACGAACTCAACAAAGCATCCGAAGGAGACTCAACATCATACGCAGTTTCTAAGAGAGAAGAAGTTGAGAGAATCGCTGCTTCCGCACGATGAAGACGACAAGGTCACGGAAGAATTCCGTGGAACTTTTGCGACTCACTTAAGAACCCCATTCAAGTGGGCGAATTGAATCAGACAGGTGGACACCATGGGACGAAAAGAAGACAACATCAAAAAGGCTACAGAAGTCATGCACATCTTACCGCAAATTCGCAATCTATGTATTGCTGCGCACATTGATCACGGAAAGACTACTCTCTCTGACAACCTCATTGCAGGTGCAGGTATGATGTCAAGCGACCTCGCAGGTGCTGCTCGTGTTCTCGACTTCGATGAACAAGAATCTGCACGTGGAATTACCATTAACGCTGCTTCTGCTTCTATGGTACACAATATCGAAGGTACTGATTACCTCATCAACCTCATAGACACACCAGGTCACGTTGACTTTGGTGGAGACGTTACTCGTGCTATGCGTGCTGTTGACGGATGTTTCATCTTGGCTTGTGCTGTTGAAGGTCCAATGCCTCAGACCGAAACCGTTGTTCGTCAAGCATTGAAAGAAAAGGTAAAGCCTGTTCTTTTCATCAACAAGGTCGATCGACTCATCAATGAATTACAAGTTACTCCTGAAGACATGCTCAAGCGATTCGAGGAGACAATTACTAAAGTAAATCGACTCATCAAGCAATTCGCTCCTGAAGAATTCAAGAAAGCCTGGCAAGTCAGTGTCATGGATGGAACCGTCGCTTTCGGAAGTGCATACCACAACTGGGGAATTACGATCCCATACATGAAGAAGTCAGGAGTCTCTATGACCGATATCTTCCAATTCTGTAATGACGAGAATCAAAAGGAACTTGCTGAAAAAGCCCCAGTTCACGAAGTTCTCCTTGACATGGCAGTTACAAAACTCCCAGGTCCAGTTCAAGCACAACCATACCGTATCCCGAATATCTGGACCGGTGACCTTGACTCAACAATTGGAAAGGCAATGATTGGTTGCGACCCTGACGCTGAACTCGCTATGATGATTACAAAGATTTGGATGGACCCTCACGCAGGGGAAGTTGCAGTCGGCCGTATTTACTCAGGTTCAATTTCTCAAGGTGAATCTGTTTATGCTATTGGAGCATCCAAGCCAGAGCGTGTCCAGCAAGTCAGTATGATGGTCGGTGGAGACAGAATTACTGTGCCAAAGGTCGTTGCAGGAAACATTGCAGCTCTCACCGGAATTCGAAGTGCCGCAGCCGGTGTAACGCTTTCACGTGACAAGGATTTCACTCCATTTGAAGCAATTCGTCACTATTCAGACCCTGTTGTTACGGTCGCAGTTGAACCGAAGAGTATGAAGGACCTACCAAAGTTCATCGATGCTCTACGTTCTCTTGCTAAGTCAGACGCTTCGCTAAAGGTTACAACAAACCAAGAAACTGGAGAAGCATTGTTGGCAGGTATGGGAGAACTTCACCTTGAGATTACTGTTTACAGAATTGAAGAGGAACAAAACATCAAAGTAAGCGTCAGCCCACCTATTGTTGTTTACAGAGAAGGTCTGCAAGGAAGCAACCGTGGCCGTGCGTTCGAAGGCAAGTCTCCGAACAGACACAACCGTTTCTTCTTCGAAGTCGAACCTCTAACACCTGAAGTTGTAGCAGCCCTACGATCTGGAGAATTCAAGGAAGGCACAGTTCGCCCTAACGATGGTAAGGAAGTTGGAAACAAATTCGGAACCCTCGGTATGGACAAAGACTTGATGCGTAAGATTTACGCTATCAACGGAACCAATGTCCTTGTTAATGACACAAAGGGTATTCAAGGACTTCACGAAACTCGTGAACTCATCATTGAAGCATTCAACGAAGTCTGTATCAAGGGACCAATCGCTGATGAGCCTGTTCAAGGAATGTTTGTCCGTCTAACAGACGCCAAACTTCACGAAGACGCAATTCACAGAGGACCTGCACAAACAATTCCGGCTGTTCGTAATGGACTCAAGGGTGCTATGATGCGAGCCAAGACAATCATCCTCGAACCAATGCAGAAAGCATTCGTTTCAGTACCAAACGATTGGCTTGGTCAAGTAACTCGTGAAGTCACCAACCGTCGTGGAATCATCGAAGACATGCCGAGTGAAGGCGAAGTTACAACCGTCATTGGTGTACTTCCAATTGCTGAGACATTCGGGTTTTCCAACGATATTCGTGCAGCATCTCAAGGACGTGCGGTTTGGAACACAGAGAATCTTGGATTCGAAATGCTTCCTCCACAGTTATTCGACAAGGTTGTAGCCCAAATTCGAACCCGTAAGGGATTGAAGCCTGAGCCGAACTCAGAATCATACTACTCTGATTGAACATGTTGACTGGATCCGTCCTCGGCATCTTTGCCACAGAGGAAGGTGGGGTACCAAAGCCACCTGTAGATTCAATAGACGTACGTCTGAATGGAGTCTATGGAGAACGTATTCGTGATACGAAACATCACGGTGGTCCAAAACGTGCAGTTTGTATTCTATCAAATCAAACTCTCCAATTCCTTCAACAGGATGGTCACCCCATAAGTGGGGGTTCGACTGGAGAAAACCTTCTCATCGAAATTGAAGAAGATCTCCTTCGACCTGGAGTTCGATTGAAATTTGCTCATGTTGAATTGGAGATTACATCTCCTGCCCCCCCATGTAAAACGATAAAAGAATCATTTACGAATGGGGACTTTAAACAATTATCACACAAATTGAATCCTCAAAGAACTCGTTGGTATGCTCAAGTCATCCAAGAAGGAATCATCAGTGTCGATGAAATTGTTGAAATCAACTCAAACGCTTGAGTTGTAGGTCTGTTAATTCTCGAAGTGCAAGCATTGCCGGACCGTCAGGAATACGATCAAGGCATGCATGAGCCTTCTTGTGATATTGGTTTGCTTTTTCACGAGCGTATTCGATTGAACCTAATTGATTCAGAGATTCAACACCTTGCTGAATCATTTCAGCAGATGCCTCCTCTCCCATCCCTAGTACGTTTAGTAAGTTATTCTTCACTTCACTTTCTGGTTGATTTAAAGCATGGATTACCATCAGAGTTTGCTTACCTTGAGCAACATCAGAGCCAGTAGGCTTACCCAATGTTTTGGAATCTGAAAGAACATCAATTAGATCATCCATAAGTTGGAAACATAGGCCAACGGAAAGACCCCATTCCGACATACAATCGATAACATCTTGATCTGCTCCAGCAACTTGAGCACCTAATTCTGCACAAATTTGGAACATGACTGCAGTTTTTCCCTCGATCATCTCCAAGTATTCATTTTCGATTACTCTGTCTCTTGTTTCAAATTCAATATCAAGCTGTTGTCCTTCAGACACCCGACGTACCATCCACGCAATTCGATTGACTAGCGAGGGTATGTCTCGCAGTTCGATGTTTGCAGACATTACAAGACGTTCAAAGGCAATGGCTAACATTGCATCTCCTGCATTGATTGCTGTTGGAACATCGTATTCCACGTGAACTGCATTCCTGCCACGACGAATCTCATCATCGTCCATAATATCATCATGGACAAGGGTAAAATTATGAATCGTTTCTATTGCAGCGCCGATATCGAGCAAACCAGAATGGGTGTCTCCAACGGCTCTTCCAACGAGCCATGGAAGCGTTGCACGCATTCTTTTGCCACCACCTTCAATCAGATGAAGCATGGCTGCTGCGAGTCGATCATGACGTGATGCTTGCAGACTTTCGACAATACGGCGCTCAATGAATGGGCGCACTTCTTTCAAACTCGTGGCCAAATCTGCACCAATCGCCCCAGGCAACATATGTGTTACATCACCCATATCATGAATCAAATCATCGCGTAGAGAAGCACATGCATCTGCATCACCAATAGCATTCCACCAATCTTCTGTCATAACTCTTGCAGCAATACAACGGAACCATGGAGCGATGATATCATCCGTATCTACAGCTACAAGCATTTGTTCGAGTTCTTTCTCATCAACCCAACGAATTTCTGCAACCTCATTTGGATTCGGATGAACTTCTACATCAGCCTGAATCATAAGTATGTGATCGATTTCACGCTCAATCCATTCGGCATTCATACGAGCAGTGTACTTCATTTTGGTTATGAAATGGAAATTTTCTAGAGGGACTGAATTTGGATCGATTCCCAATTCCTGTTCAAGTTTACGAACAGCCGCCATTTTTACGCCCATTGCGTTCTCTTCATCCATCTCTTCTGCACTTGCAAGCGGATGGGAACAACAAGAATTTGCCCATACACTTGGGAATGTGATTTTATCATGTGCACGTTGCTGTAAGAGCAGTCTGTTGTCCTTATCGAATAAAAGAATACTAAAGGCACGATGCAACGAACCTGCGCCATAGTGACTATCAGCCTTACTTATGGGGCCTACAACGATATCGTTCTCATCAACTTGTAAGACGGCTTCCGACATCATGTTTGCTTGAGTCTCATCAACAGTCGATGATGTCATTAAACCAGCAGCCTGCTCATCAATAGCAGCCTCTGGAACATCTCCTGATGCATAGTTCGACATATGAGCCCCAACCTGTCTTTCAGCACCCAATACATAGACAGTTCGCCTCCCTTCGAAGAGAAGAACAACTACTTCCTACGAAGTGACCAGTTCTTACGTCCAAGTCCTTCCAGAGCCACTCCTGTGAGAATTCCCCATAGAATAGGATAATCAAGCTCAAAGAAGAACAATGGAATCATGGCTACAAACGCTAGAATCCAATGGTGAACCCATACGGAATTATTGCGGATATGGAATTTGATATTCTCCGTAAGCCAGCGAATAATGGCAAATCCGAGAATAATTCCAAGTGAATATATTGCAAATTCCATCGAATCACCTTAACCTATAATTGTCGTACCTTTCCACGATTGATTACGAACTAAATTAAGAATACGTTCGGGATATTCGCCATTGATCAAATGAACGTTCACTCCGCTTTTTGCAACCAAAAGACCTCGTTGGATTTTCAAACCGATACCACCCGTAACATCGATATCGGTTTGGTGGAGTCCTTCATACGATATTTCAGGAGACCATCGTTCGATCAAATCCTCATCCGTTGCAAGATGTGGAGGGACTTTGAGCAGACCATCGACTCCACCCATTGCAAATACAAGTGATTCGATGTTGGGTAACTCCATTGAGAGCCTTGCAACGATGTCATCGCCTGATAGAATACCAAATTTCGTTTCATCATCAACATCGACTACATCACCAAAGGTAACATGGACTGTTTCAACATCATCAGAATTGAATCGTCCAAGATCTCCTGCAAATTGAGGCCCTAAATTGGACGCCCATTCATGAGGAGGATGGGATAAAGGATTGAGACCGACTTGGTTTAATTCTGAAAGAACAATTGCATTCAGGGTCAACATATCTTTTCGAACGTTCTCAACTGCTTCTTGTTGTGATGAACAAGCGTCGTCTAAGAGTTCAAAGTTTGGAAGGTAACCTTCGTTTAATCTCCAGCGTTTGGCTTTTAGATGCCCAAACGAACCTGCTCCATGGACAATAATGACTTGGATACCTTCCTCAGTGATGGCTTTAATGACCGAGCAAATGTTTCTGATGATCTGGAGATGAGCAACGGACTGTTCGTCTTTCTTGGTGATAAGAGCACCTCCAAATTTGACCACAATTCGCCTCCCCATGAATATTGCAGGCATCAATACCTCATGAGGATGCCTACAAAAACACAGGATTCAATAGGCTGCTCTCGTTGAGTCGGCCATGAGCGATGATGAGCCAAAACTCGATGCCTTCCTTCGGCATCTACAAGCCGAAGTTGATGCTGCTTCTGAAATCTCAGACAATAAAGAGCGCGATGAACGACTTTTCCAACTAGAAGTGGCTATCCAGGAAGCAATCATATTCGCCAACAGATACCGTGAATTACAAAGCCAAGGTGTCAATCCAATGATGCTTGTTGACCCGAAAATCCAGGCTGACCATCCTGCACCACCTGCAACGAAGAGTCAATCGATTCTACTTGGAGTT
>CALBJF010000322.1 GCA_937892665.1 uncultured euryarchaeote
CTCAAAGGAATCGGTACGCTGCGTCTCATACCCTCGTATCAGCATTTCTTCAGTCGGATAAACGACTTGGCCAACATATCGCTTCTTTGCACCATGGCTAAAGAACACTGAAAGCCCTTTTTCGTATTCAAGAACGGCAGAATCTTTGCTGTATCGCTGTGCAACTTCGAGTCCAAAGTCGATCATGGCTTGCTTTGCAGCCTCATAGGCATCGATGGTTTCTTGATCAGCATCTTCGCGAAGTACGGAAGGTGAGCCTTCGGCTACAGGTGAGCGGACGAAGATAGAATCCGTATCTGAATAGACAACATGGTGCCCTTCTTCATCCAACTTCTGTATAATCGCCTTGATGTTATGACGAGCCCAAGCGGTAATCGATGAGCCCAAATCTTTGTGCGTGAATCTGTAAAAGCCAGAGGCAAAGACACCATAGAACGAATTCATCAGAATCTTGACCGCATACTGCATTGCATCATGGAACTCTTCTTTCTCTGCCTGTTCATCATTACGTGCTTGCTTGAGCAAGGCTTTGTGTTCATCTCGTTGGCCCATCAAATCTTCGAGTAAGGTTGGAACCAATCCTTTGCGGTACGATGTACTCCAGAACTTAGCCTCGGTGGGAGAGGTGTGAATCTCATCACCTTCGCCTGGTTGTTCAGGATGTGAAGGATCAATCCGAGTCGTGTAGCATACGTTGTGTCCAATCATGATGCTTGGATACATGCTCTTGAAATCGAGTACTGCAATCCATGGATGAAGTCCTGCTTCGACATCGTGGACGTATCCTCCAGTGATTTGACCTTCCTTTGCTTCTGCGCTTCCTGTTAGGGGAACGGCGACCTCACGGCGGTCTGCTAGCCGGACAACAAGGCTGTCCAAGAGTTGGCTTGTGCTTCCATTTGATGCGGTTTCAAACGGTACTTTTGCAACAGCAGCAACCGCTTCTTTGCGTCGAATCGCTTGAATTGCATGGAGAATATCGAGAGGTAATGCAGCGTCTCGCACACAGTATTCCATGACTTCATCAGGACGATTCGCCCATTCAACATCCATATTGGAAGCATCAATGTCCATCTTCTGTTTGTCCTCTTGGTCAGGGAAGAGCAACTGTGAGATGAACGAGAGCGTCTCTCGCTGCGGTTTGAGTGCTTGACGAGCCTGCCACCATGCATCAACGATGGCACGACCGCCAAGGTTCCATGCTCGATTGGATTGACGTCGAGGAAGAACACCAGTCCGACTTCGATTGCATTCTGTCTCCAAGTGAGGCGTACGCCCCCAACCGAGAAGATTGCTTCTCGCCTTCCATTGCTTACGACTGGTGTGATGTTCCATCCGTTCAACCATTCGAGGGAAATCAAAGTTATCGATGTTGTATCCTGTGATAATATCTGGATCTTCATTGCGGACCATCTTGGTCATCTGTTCCATAATCAAGTCTTCAGCACCTCGATATTCGTAGGATCGACGATCCCCTGTTGCCATGTCTTCAACCCAAACAGCTGCGCAGAGGATTGTATTGTGAGCAATACTCGTTTCTAAATCATAGGAAAGAATTCTCCAAGGAACAGGGAATGGTTCGCTTTGTTTCACATGTCCAAGTGTTACTGCAACGGTTCGGTCAACAGCATAACGCCCGACTCCACCGTGTTTCATTACGTTGATTTTGTGCACATCATCCTCATCATCCCATTCCCTTGAATCGACAATATGGCCTTCTATGGCCAAATGCATTCCGATATCATTGTCCAAAAACAATCGATTGACAAAAGGAATATCTCCAGAATAAATCATCCATGATTGTTTCATCAAATCAGTACGCAAAGAAGGGACGTTGAACGGTTGAATCGCTTCAACAGTCCAGACTGGTTTCTCACCTAAGTCGGTCCATTTCCACACAGGACCACGCACATCAACAATGTCTGAACGTTGCCGAAGAACTTCAATTCGATGTAGTTCAGCATCTGTAATCGGATCTTCTCTGCTTCGCTTTCCCATCGTTGCAATTTCAAAGGTGGGACGAAGTCCAGAGACGAGAAGGCAAATTGAAGCACCATCTTCGCAACGTCCGAACAACTCAATGGTCGTTTTAGGCGCATCGTTTTCCCCATGTGAATGGTAACGGCCGCTGACGACGCCAATCCGACCTGCCCATGCGTCCATGGTATGCCCTATGCCTCGACCGTCTTCAAACCAAGCCTCGTGCCAGATGGTGATAAACCAGTGATTTTTTCAAGAATTCGGTGAGCAAGGATTGAAAGCCCAATCTCCTTAGCGGAACTCGCGGTGATGAGATGGGCAAAGATATTGATTGGGACAAACTCACCTTTTCGCTCACACCGACAGACACAATGTACGTTGCAACAACAAGTGCAGACGACCCATGGATGCCTGGTGACTTACGCCCATACGGGAACATTGAGATCTCTCCAGCGGCGGGTGTCCTCAACTACGGACAAGGTCTATTCGAAGGAATGAAAGCCTATCGAACTGCGAAAGATCGTATTGTCTTCTTCCGTCCAGATGAAAACGCACGACGTATGCAGCGCGGCGCAGACCGCCTGAAGATGCCTCCCGTACCGGAATCAATTTTCATTGACGCTGTCGAACAAGTCGTTCAAGCCAACATCGATTGGGTCCCTCCAATGGGCCGTGGCGCAATGTATGTGCGACCCTTGTTAATGGGAAGTGGGCCAGTTCTCGGTGTTGCTCCTGCTCCAACTTATTCGTTCATGATTTACGTCACTCCAGTTGGACCATACTTCAAAGGTGGAATGAAGGCTATTGACTTACTGATCTCTGACGAATTCCATCGAGCTGCTCCCGGCGGATCTGGTGGCGTTAAAGCGATTGGAAACTATGCACCAGGAATGATGCCAAGCATTATTGCAAAGTCCAAAGGCTATGCTGAAGTCATCTATCTCGATGCTCGAACAAGCACATACATCGAAGAAGTTGGAGCTGCGAACTTCTTCTGTGTCAAGGACGATGTGTTCTACACACCAGAATTGACTGGGACCATTCTTCCAGGAATTACTCGAGCATCGATTATTGCTTTGGCTCGCCACTTGGGCTATGAGGTCATTGAAGAGAAGGTCAGTGCTGAATTTGCAATGAGTGCTGATGAAGCGTTTTGTTGTGGAACTGCAGCCGTCATCTCCCCAATCGGATCAATTACCCATGAGGACAACAAAGTGACCTATGGCGAAGGAACGCCTGGAATATTGACCACAACACTTTACGATATGTTGACTGGAATTCAAAACGAGAAAGAAGAAGATATCTTTGGATGGCTTCATGAAGTTCCTCTTTGATGTCGAAACCCCATAGAAGACCTTACAATCAGCTTCAATGCAGTATTGGAGGCTCTGTAAAGCCAATATGACTCAAGCAATTCAAATTCAATTCATTTGTATAGTGGTTCTACCGTCACTGAATTGAGTACCTGACCTAGGATTGATATAGATGTCAAGCCTTATTTCAGTGCAATCTCCACGTGAGTTGCTGGCGTTTCCAGAATCACACCAATTATCTTGGAATTCATAGATTTCTAACCTCTCTCCTTGTTCCCAGAGTCCATCCATGTCTCCTTGCTCAGCATAATCGCATCCTTCCCGGCCACCCGTACAACCCATGGCCGCTCCAAGGTCAATATGAATATCAGTGAAATCAATACTTACATTTGAATCAAGTTGGAGCACGAATAATAAATCCATATCACTCGTTGGAGTTCCTACATGATAGACCGAAAATTCGTACTCTTCGACGGGTGGATCAGTGGGAGAGGGTTGTTTTCTTCTCGACTTCCAAAAGAATCTAACACATATTTGTG
>CALBJF010000323.1 GCA_937892665.1 uncultured euryarchaeote
CAACCTCAGCTGAAACAGCGCCTTTCTTTTCCAGTAATTCTCGACTGACATCCAATTCCTGGATTTTAGCTTCGTATGAATAGGTGACCCATGATTGGTTGAACCATGCGCTCGCACCAGCAATATCGGTGAGAGTACTCGCAAGTAAACCACCAGTACAAGACTCTGCAATTGTGACGGTGTAGCCGCCTTTGAGTCGGCGAACTAGCCTTGCTGCGGTAGCTTGTGCTTCCTCGTCCATTGTTTAATCGCGGTTGCGCATCTAATTTGAGGTTATTGGATACCTCTTGTTTCAAATACATCTCTGTACACGGAAGGCTGGGTCTGTGGTCTAGGGGTTTATGACGTCGCCCTTACAAGGCGAAGATCGAGGGTTCAATTCCCTCCGGACCCATTACCAGGTGTAATCTTCGAGATTACCAGTATCGTTTGCAATTACTTTAGTTATTCCACTTTTTTTAGCGAATTCATCAGCGTCGATTTGTTCTGATACGAGCATCAAATGAACCGCTCGTTGCCATAGGCCTGGAATAATTTCCTCTTCTCTATGGTCAACTCCGATAAGGATTCCATCCAACTCTGCAAACATCAACGCTCCAGTTGCAGATAGTATATCTTTACTTGACATAAGCAGCCAACGTGCTCCACTCATTTCTTCACGGAGGTTGGCTCCTAACTCTGAGAAGTATAGGATTTTCACATTCATACCATCCTATATCGTAACAAGGCGATGACTCCACCCATGCTGTTGAGTTGTTCGCCCGAGTCATGGTCAGATGAGCATTGAACCAGTTCAGCTCCTATATCGCTAATTCCCTCGACCCAAGAAGAAACAGGAATGCCATCAATCATTGCTTCTGGATCTCGAAGTTTGTCTGCTGAAACGAGTAATGTTTCGATTGCCCCTTCATTCATGGCCTTTGACAAATCCTTATGCCCATAGGCTACTGCTCCATCTTTACTTAAACGAAGCCAGACTTCTTCGAGTAATTTTATTTCTTTACTAATGGCATGCTGAGAGAGTAGTTCATCTGCCAATCCATCACGAATAATCTCATTGGCTCCTGAACGACCTGCCATTGAGGTTGATACAAGTCGAATTGTCCGTTGTGGATCTTGATTAAGAATCACATTACGCAGTCGCTCTCTGGCATGCCCTGGGCCACATAGAATCATAGGTTTGTTTGTTGTAGTAGCAGCGAGTATCTCCTTTGCCACTTGTTGTTGGAAGGATTTAGCAACGGATTCACTCGTACGAATATCACCACGCTTTCCTCCACCGCGCATTGTCCAAGTAGCGCCTTCTCTGAGTCCCCGCCTTGTAACCTCAAAAAGAATAATTTCATCATTTTCAACAACGATGATAGAAACATTACTCTTCTTATCCGATCTCATTGTTTCCTCAAGCAGTATTCTATCATACTTTGGAAATCCAGTTAATGAATGGAGTTCTATTTGATCACCTACTTCGATAAGATGGGTATGGTGTAATCCAATATCAATAGGAGCTTGTTCAATCGTGCCATGGATTCGTAGGATATTGGAGTAGGTTTTGTATTCTGTTGTGAGTATTCTAAGTTGAATCCACATCTTTTTTCGCTCAGCAACTTTAGCCCTGTCTCCCGATTCTGCAGTTGTCGTATCTCTGCGTTCTCCAAGCATTGCAAGGCTTCTTCCCGAAATCGCAAACCTAGCAAGTACCCATAAGTCATCTTCAGAATCAATCCGAAGTTTCCAATGTTGCTCGCTTTGATTCAGGAGTTGCATTCAGGATCACCCGAAAACACCAACGAGATTACCATTCTCATCCATGTCCATGTCGTTTGCAGCAGGTCGCTTAGGTAATCCTGGCATAGTCATTATTGAGCCAAGAATTGCAACAACGAAACCTGCTCCTGCATTTAATCTAAATTCACGAACTGGTAATTCAAAGCCAGATGGTGCTCCAAGCATTCCAGCATCGTGTGAAAAAGAGTACTGGGTTTTAGCCATGCAAACAGGAAGATTGCCGTATCCCCATTCTTGGATTTTCTTCAATTGACGAAGTGCAGTTGCATCGATACTTACATTCGATGCTCCATACATTCGTGTTGCAATTGCTTCAACTTTCCGTTCTATTGAATCATCAGGACTTACAAGGGGCAAAAAGGGTCGTCCTGCAGCAACGTGATCGTGTATGGAATCCACAACCGCATTAGCAAGTGCCTCTCCACCTTCTCCACCTTTTGAGTGAACTTCGGTTCGACAGACTCTGCTTGCACCACTCGCTCGTGATGCTTCTTCTATGGCTTCGAGTTCCGCATCAGTATCGCTTGTAAATCGATTGATTGAAACGACAACAGGAATTCCAAATCGAAGCATATTCTTGATGTGTCGGTCAAGATTTGATGTTGCTCCAGCCACGACAGCGGTTACGTTTTCAGTTTCGAGTTCTTTCTTTGAAGGTCTGTATCCTCCACGTTCTCCAAAGGCCTTGCCGTGAAGTTTCATTGAGCGTACGGTAACATTCATGACAATACAATCTGGAGCCTTTCCTGAGGTTGCAGCCTTAATGTGCATGAATTTCTCAGCACCCATGTCACTTCCAAAGCCTGCCTCTGTAACGACATAATCAGCACAAGAGAGTGCGATTCTATCCGCCACAATTGATGAATTTCCATGAGCAATATTTGCGAATGGCCCGCCATGAATAAAGGCCGGATTTCCTTCTAAGGTTTGTACGAGATTCGGTAAAAACGCATTACGGAGGAGTAAGGCCATTGAACCAGCCGCTTCGATATGTTCAGCCTTAATCGGATGACCGTCTAAGGATTGAGCGATAACAATCTCTCCCAAACGATGTCGAAGGTCACTGTAATCCTTCGCAAG
>CALBJF010000324.1 GCA_937892665.1 uncultured euryarchaeote
CGTTCAGAATCTGCTGCTTAGTGAACTTGAGAGACTTGAGAATGGAAGGATTACAATTGGTGAACTTCTGATTGCTCAACGCATTTCAAGAGAACCGACTCAAGGTTCGGTACAATCCCTGGCAATGGTTGCTTTCCAAAGACATCAAGCCCATGGTTTCCCACTCACTCTTGGTTCGAAAGCCCGATTTCTTGTACGTGAGAAAGATGTTAAGAATTCCCTTTTTCGAGTCCTTCTTTCTGAAGAGTGTTCGGACTTGAATGAAACAGCTCAAAATATGGATTTAGGATATTATCGACAGCAAGCCATTCGTGCCATATGGGCAATACTTACTCCATTTGGATGGGAGGAGAATCAATTGACAGAAGTCGGTGTTGTGCGACTTGATCAGTGGATGTAAAGGCTTCAAGTCTCAATTGAGATTCATCTTTCGTATCAGGAAGAAGTCGTAGTACTGTCTTAGAATCTGTGGCACTTCTGAGAATCAATATTTTCTTTCTTGCAGATTGCCAAGAGGCCTGTAGATACTGATCTGCATGTATCTTCACCGTATGCTTTAGTTGTTGATGAAGTCTACTTCTCGCGTGTCCATCGAGAATAATTACTGCGCAGTGTTTAGACAATTTCTGTAATGAATGTAAACAATGACGAAGTATTGCCCGTCCCTCATACCTTCGAATTTGCTCATCCAGAAACATGGCAAGTAATCCATCAACAACGACCAATGAAGCTTTTGTTATCACGGTCTCTTGATGTGCACGAAGAATCAATGCGTGTAATTGATGAAGTGTAAATCCCCGCCCAATGTAGAGTCGTCGCAATCCTTCTTCGAGACCACTGTTTCTATTTCTTAATGGTTCAAAAAAAGTACTTGGATTAAATCGATGTGCTCCATCAATCCAGTGGACTGTTTGGCTTTCACTGAGTAACATCGCAGCTGTTTCCTGAGCAAGAAAACCTATTTCCTTGCCAAAATAGCCTGGTCCTTCAAGCCATGTTATGCCTTTCTTCATGATGAGGTGTTCGGGTGTAATTGAGGTTTCTTTTCTTATCGCAATATCCGTCATACCATCACCAAGTATTGTTGTCCGGCGAGGACAGTAGGGTTATCTTTCGCAGGGGGTACTATGAAAGTGAAGGATGAATTTCAAACACCCTCGGCGTTCATCTTGCATTGTGAGCGAACCCCGCATCCTGATTCATTGCGACTTAGATGCCTTTTTTGCATCGGTTGAGATGCTCCATCATGGTTTTCCAGAGGAGCAGCCATTGATCATTGGTTCAGACCCACAACAGGGTCGCGGAAGAGGTATCGTATCGACCTGTAATTATGCTGCAAGAACCTACGGTGTACGTTCTGCAATGCCAATCACCGAAGCGTGGCGACGTTGTCCTGGGAGCCCGTACGGGCCGGGACGATATATCCGGGGAACTCGCTCACTGTATTCGATGGCGTCTCGACGTGTCATGAAGATTTTACGAAAATATGCAGATAAATTTGAACAGGCGAGTATTGATGAAGCGTATCTCGATATAACCGAATATACAAAAGGGGATTGGGATGAAGCACTAGCTCTTGCCCGACGAATAAAAAAGGAAATTACAGATTCAGTTGGTTTGACTGCTTCATTTGGGATTGGGCCAACCAGAGTTGTTGCTAAAATGTCTTCTGAAGTGAATAAACCAAATGGAATTCACCGTGTATTGCCTGATGAGATTAACTCGTTCTTTCAA
Source organism: uncultured euryarchaeote (assembly GCA_937892665.1). GTDB lineage: Archaea > Thermoplasmatota > Poseidoniia > Poseidoniales > Poseidoniaceae > MGIIa-L2. Next base: position 1,735 of record CALBJF010000324.1, read on the forward strand.
CAACGTTCCGTACGCGAAGTGCCTGGGATTGGTCCTAAAACAGCGAACAGATTGGCCGAGTGGGGTATCTCAACCGTGGACGAAGCATCAGAATTAGGCGAACTAGCATTAGCAAGAATGACCTCTGAACGCTTTGCTTCATGGCTACTACGTGTTGTGGATGGAACAACCTCAAGTGAGGTGAGCCCAATTCGCTCTCGTCGTTCGATTGGGAAAGAACGCACGTTTCCTGTTGACCAATCGAATCATGAGGTCGTCCTCGAAGTCCTCGAAAAATTAACTGTAAGGGTTATGGCAAAGGCAAGAGATGAGGGCATTGCAGGTAGACTCGCAGAAGTTAAGGTACGATATACTGGATTTGAGACGCATACTCATGGACGCTCTATTCCAGTTGCAATGGATGATACAGATGTATTTCTGCGTCAAGTTCGAATTCTTTTTGCACAAAATGTGAATCAAGAACAGAACATACGACTCGTTGGATTTCGTCTAGGACAACTGGAAGAAATCGATCTTCGCCAAACCACATTAGATGGAATCGATGAATCAGAGTAACTTGTGCATTCGTGTAAGAGTGCCCTTGAATTCGTTAAGCGAATCTGGAACCATTACCCCTTCAATTTCTGCATTAAGTGATAGACCCTGTTCCTTCTTGGTCTTCCAAACTTCACTGTTGAACGTTTCGACTTCTGAAGTTAATTGGTTGAGTTGTTTATCCACAGGCCCTTGAGTCGGGAATTGGTCAACATCTACTGAACTTTCTCCATAGAGTGTCATCGAAATATGATGGCAAAAGAAAGGACATATCGGACTGAATGTTGCAAGGAAATCTTTCAAAATTGAATGAATTGTCCATGCTGCATGCATATCTCCGTCGTAGAGTCGAGTTTTCGCCATCTCAAGCCAATGAGATGGTAAGATGCCAGTTCCGAAGGTCTTCAGAGCTTGTGTTGCCGAATAAATATCAAGGTCATTCCAAGAAGATTCTACTGTTTCCATGGTCGCTGAAAATTCCGAACGTATCCACCTGTCTTCAACAGGGAATGGCGTTGTCGGTTCAACATCAGGCATATCGAATTGGCTTGCAAATCGAGCAACATTGAATAATTTCGTTAGGACTCCGAAATATTTGGCTTCAATTTCTTCAGGATTGATATGGAAATCATCCCCTACTTGAGCTTCACATGCCTTCCATAATCTGAAACATTCGCTTCCAATCTTATTCGCTTTGAGACTTACAGAACCACTTGGTCCTTTGACCTTCCAAGAGCCTGTACGTCCTCCAGCACCACATTCTAAGACGCTATCGGCATCAATTCCGTTGCCGAGGGACTTTGACATCTTTCGACCCCAGGGATCCATTCCAAGACCATCGATCCATACATGTTGGAAACCAGGCTTGTCAAGTAAGAGCGTTGACTTGAGGAGCGTATAATACAACCATGTACGAACAATTTCTTTTCCTTGTGGTCTCAATGCTGTTGGGAATGCCTTTTCAAAGACTTCTGGATGATTTAGATAACCACTCACAAAGAGATTTGAATTTGAAGAATCCATCCATGTATCGAATACTTTTTCTTCTCCACGTATTTCACCAAGTGAATCTTTCATTTCGCTAAAGGAACCTATATCTTCTCGCGAATCACGATTAAGGACTCGAGAGTCGATAGGAGGTTGTTCCTTCCAAGGTTGAACATAGTTTCCAGATGGTGGGACTACAATGAATTCTTCATCCTCAGAGTACCAGATTGGAATCTCAGTATGATACCATCGTCGTCTGGAAATTGGCCAATCGATGCTAATGTTGTCCATCCAATCGAGCAAAAATTGTCGATTTCTTGGGGGATGGAATTGGATTTCTTCGATGTGTTCTCGCATTCGGTCTTGAATGTGAGTTTGTCGTACATACCATTCCTTTAGAAGAATAATTTCCACAGGATTCTTTCCACGTTCAGAAACTGGAATTTCTTGTGAACGTTCTTCAATCTGTGAAATCTTTCCAGATTCTTCAAGTATTTCTGTGGCTTTATTTCTTGCCTCAATGACGGTCATTCCTGAAAGGTCTGCGGAGATTTCGGTCATGCAACCATCGAGATCAATGGCTTGATATGGAGTCAATCCAAGTTCTCGGAAAACAGCAACATCGTTCTGATCACCAAACGAGCAGACCATCAAAATCCCACTTCCAAATTCGGATTTAACAGATGGATGTGTTTGAATTTCGACAGAAGATTCTCTTCCACTTACCGGCATTGGTAGTATTGCTCTTTTTCCGACTAGATGTTGGTACCGTTGGTCATCGGGGTGGACGACAACAACACCACAAGCACAAATCATCTCAGGTCGAGTTGTTGATATGATCAATTCCTCACCGGTATCAGTTTGCCATTTTACATCGACAAGTTTGGTATTTCTCGAAATACGTTCGACTTCTGCATCAGCAATTGTTGTCCCCTCTACTGGATCGTAGATGTTTGGGCGAAGATCTTCAATGATGTCTCCTTTTTTGAACAAATCGATGAATATTGATTGAGTCACTGCTCTATAATCAGGAGCGTCCGTGAGGTATTCGGCCGCAAAATCACAGGACAATCCAACACGTGCAGCAGTCTTTCTCATAGCCTGAGTAAATGTTTCAATCGTCTCCCGACACAAGTTTAGAAATTCTTCACGATCATAGGTTTTCATCTTCCGTTTCGTATTTTTTTCTACTGTAAATTCGATATTGATACCGTTTCTGTCGACTCCCCATGGGAAATATACTTCTTTTCCGAGCAATCGTTGGGAACGTGCAATAACGTCGATCATCGAATATTGAGCAACTGCTCCGATGTGCCAGGTGCCCGAAGGATACGGAGGTGGTGTGTCGACAACGAACAGTGGTTTTCCACTCGTTGGCTTGAATCCATATCGTTGCTGATATGATTCAGAATCAGCGTAGTGTTCCTCTTGTATTTTCTTTTCAAGGTCGATTGACCATCGCTTCTCAGGTAGTCTTGGAGTACTCATTGTTTACACCGGCCCAATCCCCAGTTAACGGAGGAGTCCAACCAGCCGTTATGATATTGGTTTTTGAACGGTTCCCTCACAAACCAACGGCAATCCTTTCAATGTCGGTGCAGAGGGGTTGACAGGTTGCACCATGTCTGATGAGGCCAAACCCGAAAAAATTCCAAGTTCGGAAACGGACGTAGGAAGAATTCAGGCGATTGCAGACTATAGCAAATCAAAAATGAAACTCACCTCCGTCGATATATCGGCTCGAGTACGAGATTTTGATCCAAAAAAGGCTGTTGAGGCTGTTTTAGACGCCCCAAAGCGACTCAAGCGGGAATGGCAACGTTCTGGAGCAACCGGAGTCATTACGCGGTTTCCGATAGCTACAGTTGCTCTCTTCCTGATGATTACAGTTTACTTTGTTACGACTTCTGGATTCCTTGATGATACTGCATGGGACGATGATCCAGATAAGCCTGCACTGAATGTTAACGGGGACATGGAAGTATATCTCCCAGAAGGGAGTGAAGTCAAGGAACTTATTGAATTAGTTGAAGAAGATTGGACAACCAACGTCATGGTCATTTACATCGAGTCCAATAATAACAACATTACAGACCAAAGAATCTTACAGGAAATAAGTTTTGTTGAAAAGGCAATAAATCCGTTTGTTTCAGATAACGAAAGTGATGAAGTCATTTACATTCTTTCAATTTCCACCGTATTGAAGGAGATTAATTCAAGTCTGCCCAGAATTCGTGAAGCCTTTATCACTCAATTAGGTCAACAATGCCCAACCTTGGATGAAGTCTGTGAAGGCTTTGCTACGAGCGTTAACAACGCAATCAGCGCAGG
>CALBJF010000325.1 GCA_937892665.1 uncultured euryarchaeote
GATTTGTCATACACCACTGAGTGGAATTCTATGTTTTTTTAATTTTCTCGCCTTGTATAATTCGAAGATGACCAAATTTATTGGAAGTGTATGTTCTGTTTTAATTTGGATTATTGATTGTTTTGTCAATACTTTAATTAGCGAAGTTTTCGAACTACGGATAGTAAGTCAGTATGTGCTTGCACATCGTGAACTCTCAGCCAATCGATGCTTTGTTGCTCTGCAAAGGCGGCAACTCCCAGTGTCCCGTAAAGTCGATCCTCCGATGTATCCTGACCAATCATTTGACCGATCATGGTTTTCCTCGAAACGCCCCAAAGCACTGCTAGGTCATGTTCACCTCGAAGAATTTCATGAGATTTTAGCAACTGGATATTGTGTTCTAGGGTCTTGCCGAATCCTATTCCTGGATCAAGACAGATCAAATCAGAAGGGTGTCCTGCATCGATGAGTTCTGTAGCTTTTTTTTGCAGAACTGTACACACTTCTTCGACTACGTTGGAATAAACTGGATTTGATTGCATCGTTTTTGGATCTCCGAGCATGTGCATGATGCATACTGGAACTCTTGAATCGAGTACTAATTCTTTCATAGCAGCATCTCGAAGTCCAGATACATCATTAATCATCGAAGCCCCTGCTTCAAGGGCTTTTCTTGCAACCTCTACGTTTCTTGTATCAATGGAAATTAGTGGGTTTTCTGCCCTTGCACAGATTCCTTGTATAATCGGAATAACCCTACGTATTTCTTCTTTGATTGTTACAGGTTCAGACCCTGGGCGAGTGCTTTCTCCTCCGATGTCGATAATTTCAGCTCCATTTTCGATCATCTTCAACCCATTTACAATCCCTTGCTCTACAGATAACTGACGTGAAGGGCCATGAAATGAATCTGGCGTAGCGTTGAGAACACCCATTATTCCTGGGTTTTTCATTTTCCGGCGTAGAGAAAAGGGTCGAAGTGTTTTGGCCATTGGGTACCCGAAGACGGATGGATTCATAAGGGCTCATGCTCAAGGGATTTGCATGTCCGAGTTAGAAAACAACCATTCTATCAGTGGACATGAGGATGTTGGTGCCGAGTCCAACATTAGTGAAGCGCACATTGAGTTGGCTGAGCGACTTGCGCTACGAATGAATATCTTCGATAAACCAGCAATCTTCAATATGCTCTCAAGCAGAGCGAAGTGGGGAGCTGGTATAATTACGGTTTCACTTCTTTTCTGGTGGCTACTCATTAGTTCAAGCTCGGACAATATGGACGTTGGGGTCTCTAAATTTCTTGGTCTAGATTTCAATCAAGTCGCATTGCTGGTCATGGTTTTAGCATTCTTGTATTCTGTATTTGGAGATTTTAGCCGGGAACTAGGATCTCTTGTGCCATCAATCATTTCCGGTGTCATGATCATCTTCGTAGCGTTGTATGTTGGTGAACCAATTGTCACTGCTCTGCTTTCAGATAATTTAAGTCTTGAATCAGGACTATGGAGGACTGGTCGCTTATCTCTCGTTTCTCTTGGGGTTATCTATGGTGGCCATCTGATTGTTGATGCATCTCTTCTTCTTTGGTTGAGACGATTCCTTGAAGCCCATGAGGACATTGAGTTAACGCCTCCATCTCGTGCTTCAGAAACGAGTCAGATACCTAACTTGGATGATTGAACCTCACCATTCATCAATGATGTCTGCAAGGCGGCTTTATGTCCGAACATGGTGTCACAATTCTACGTCTCGGTTATCGCCTTGGAAGAGATCCAAGAATTACGACGCATCTTGCTTTAGTTGCCCGTGCACTTGGAGCTCAAAATTTCCTCTTTTCGGGTGATGAAGACAAGAAGATGCAAGAGAACATCTCATCAGTCAATCAGCGATTTGGTGGGGACATGGAAATCAAGCATATCAAGAGCCCAATGGCTTGGCTTCGTCGTTTTGTCACTCAAGGGATTGATGGTAATCCACCTGGTGTAGCGGTCCATTTGACGATGTACGGGGCTTCTTTCAGAGACGTAACTCCCACCATTCGTCGTGATCGTCCTCTTGTTGTGATCGTGGGAGGAGCAAAAGTACCGTCTGATGTGTTCCAAATTTCTCAATACAATCTTGCTGTTGGAAATCAACCGCATTCTGAAGTGGCTGCATTGGCTCTTTTCCTTGATGGTTGGTATGGAAGTGCGGCGATTGAAAGGAATCTAGAAGGTGGCGAATTAATCATCAATCCGAGCCTAACTGGAAAGGATGTTTTGGACACACGTTCAGAGTAAATTTTGACTAATATTTGCTTGGAATCCGAACCCAAGCATTATGGATGGTCTTTTTCGACAAATGGTGATGTCGAGGGGCGTACGCGTGGGTTCTGGCTTTGCCCCAGGCTCATTTAATCGTGGTGTGGAGGTACCGCCACGCTTTACGGATGCTGCTGATGCTCTTCTCGACAAATCCACTCTTCCAAAAAGAGCCTCCGGGGAAGGACTTCTCCTTCTTGCTGATGGAGGTCGTTTTGAAGGGACTCTTTTCGGGGCAGAAGGTTTTGGTGAAGGTGAACTCGTCTTTACGACTGGAATGATGGGATATCAGGAATCCCTTACTGATCCATCATGGGCAGGGCAGGTTCTTACATTCACTTACCCACTTATTGGTAATTACGGGATTCATCTTTCAAAATCAGAATCTCGTGCAGTGTGGCCAAAGGGTGTTGTTGTCCGACATGCGATGAACGATCCTGACCATAGAAACTCGGCAGGGACTGTTTCCGAATTACTTCAAGCCCATGGGGTTCCAGGTATTGAGAATGTGGACACGCGAGCAATCACACGTCGAGTACGTGAATTAGGAACTGTGCTATGCATCTTCGGACCAAAGGAATATGAAATCGAAATGAGGCAGAGACTCAAGGTGATGACTTCTCCTGAGTTAGAAGACCTTGTGGATATGGTTTCCATTGATGAGCCTGTTGTACTCAATCCGGGAGCATGCGATGACCTTGGGCAGCCTTTGCCACGGATAGGAGCTCTCGATTGTGGTGTGAAGTACAATATTCTCCGAAACTTATGCAAGCGCTTTGAGGTAGTTTGGTGTCCTCCAGATACATCATTCGAAACGCTCCAAGGATTCTCTATCACTGCATTATTTTGTTCAAATGGGCCAGGTGATCCCGCCCATCCCGGGAAAGCCACGAATGCAAGATACACACTTGCAAGGGCTGTAGCATCAGGTATGCCGGTGATGGGGATTTGCCTTGGCCATCAATTGATGGGGCTTGCCTCTGGATTAAAAACGTACAAAATGCGTTATGGGCATCGAGGTGCAAACCAACCAGTAGTGGATCTAAAGACTCAACGAGTCTGGATTACGTCACAAAATCATGGATTCGCAGTAGCTGATCCAACAAACGGGATGTTGGCTGCTCATCCAAGTGGAGCAACATCTCCAGAAGCTGAAAATCTTCATGGATACGATGTTGAAGTTCGATACATAAATGCCAATGACAAAACGGTGGAAGGACTTGATGTTCTTGGCCGTCCTTGTTTTACCGTCCAATTCCATCCAGAAGCATGTCCAGGTCCTCACGATGCAGAACCACTCTTCGACCGCTTCAGAGAACTCGTCGATGCTCATATGAGAGGTGAATCCTGATGCCTCGCCGAGATGATTTGAAGACAATTCTTGTTCTTGGGTCTGGTCCAATCAAGATTGGACAAGCCGCTGAGTTTGATTTCTCTGGTTCTCAAGCCGTGCGGGCTTTGCGAGAAGATGGGTATGAAGTGATTCTGGTCAATTCCAATCCTGCAACAATCCAAAACGATCCTGAAATGGCGGATCGTGTATACATCGAACCATTGTTGCCAGATACAGTTCGCAAAATCTTGGAAATAGAGCGTCCCGATGCATTACTTGCTGGGATGGGCGGTCAAACTGCCCTAAATATTGCCAGTGAGTTAGCTCACGATGGAACTCTTGAGAAACTTGGTGTCGAACTCATAGGTTCTGATTTGGATGCAATCGACAAGGCTGAAGACAGAGATCTTTTCAACAAAGTTTGCGAATCAATCAATCTCCCTATCTCTGAAGCAATTGCCTGCAATACGATGGATGAAGTCATTAAAGCGGCTGAGGAGATTGGTTCTTGGCCTATCTTGATTCGACCTGCGTTCACTCTTGGTGGCCTCGGTGGAGGTACTGCTTTCGACCTCGGGCAACTTGTTGAGATTGCCACTCTCGGGCTTCGTAATTCACGTATTAGTCAAGTTCTCATTGAAGAGTCAATCCTGGGATGGCAAGAACTCGAGTATGAGGTTATGAGAGATGGTTCAGATAATGCAACTATTGTTTGTACGATGGAAAATATTGATCCGATGGGTGTCCATACAGGAGAATCTGTTGTTGTTGCGCCTCTTCAATCATTTTCTGATTCAGATCATCAAGAACTCCGAGACAAGGCTCTTGCTCTGATTAGGGAACTCAACATCAAAGGAGGATGCAACGTCCAATTTGCATACAATCAATCCACGGGTGAAATCAGAGTCATCGAAGTAAATCCACGTGTCTCTCGTTCCTCTGCTCTCGCATCCAAAGCAACTGGATATCCTATTGCTCGAATGGCTGCAAAGATTGCAGTAGGATATACCCTCGATGAATTACCTAATCCAATTACTGGTGAAGGTACCACCGCAGCATTTGAACCAACACTGGATTATGTTGTCGTTAAGATTCCTCGCTGGCCTTTTGATAAGTTCAGAACTGCGGACAGAACACTAGGAACCTCGATGAAGTCCACTGGTGAAGTCATGGCCATTGGCAGGAATTTCGAAGAAGCCTTCCTCAAAGCTTGGGCTTCACTCGAACAGGGCTGTCCTTACCCTCGACCACTCACAAAGGCCGATGAGTCCGAAGGGGAAGGGATGGCCGAGCGAGCATTGGAATCACTTCCAGACTCCGTACTCGTCGATTGGCTAAGAATAGCGACTGACCGACGTATGGGTGCTCTATTAGAGGCCTTCCGCCGAGGTTGGACTGTAAATGAAGTTCATGAAATTACTCGAATCACTCGATGGTTCCTGCAACGTTTCGAAAACATCGCACAAATGGAAAAGTCCCTTGTTGATTTCGAAGGATTGCCCTCGAGTATGGACGCTAAAATGATTATCA
>CALBJF010000326.1 GCA_937892665.1 uncultured euryarchaeote
TCGCTGTTTCACTTGTTGGCCGCAAAAACATAGGAACATCAAGTTCATTTTCACCAGCATGCTTTACCCAGTAGACTTCTTTCTTGAATCCGGCTTCATCTTCATCATCTCTGAGTTCATCAGGATCAACGCCTTCTTCTCTTGCACGTTTTAATCGAGCGACCAGAGCATTCTCTTTCTCTAGTAAATCCTCTGGAATTAGCAATGGAAAATTTACTTCCTCATGCCCTGTACGATCCATTTCAGTATGTGTTAAAGAATCGATTTGGCGCATTGTTTTCCAGCCATATGGTCTCCAAACATCCATTCCTTTGATTGGATAGCGTTTGTCAACAAGATCTGCAGCTTCGACAATAAATGGATACCAAGCATTGAAATCTTCTACTTTCGAAGGTATTCCGCGCTTTGCCTTTGCTGGATTGCCCATGAGTGATTCGTCGAGCACCTTGCTCATCAATATGACGGCTGATTATCGACCTTTTTAGTAGAAATAAGAGCAATAACTGCTGCTCCACACCACACAATTTCTAGAATGAAAAAAGCCCACTCGGAAATTAGAAATGCTCGAATAGCGAGGAGACCAGAACCGATTGCCATGAGCAATAAATAGATGAATCCTTTACTCGAAAGAGCATCACGTGTTTCTAGTAAGAATGCTAACAGAATACTAGCCATGCCTACATATGCTAGAATTTCAGAATATACATCCGACATATGATCACGAAGATTTTCGCAGTAGGAAAATGGCAGCTAATAGCGAAACGCAAGCTACAATATCTGGAATCCCAATGATTCCTTCAGTGAGCGGTTTACTCCACCCATCGATTGAATTAAGATTGAATAACTCCATTAGATTCATTTTTGTATTCCCTTCATCAGAACATGCTTTTGTACATGCAGATCCGACCATTTTGGATAATAGTCCAAAAATATTGGCTACGACAAACCCCAGTCCTAAAAGTGACAAATAACTCATCGCTCCAAACGATTTTTTGTTACTTGGAATCGTAGGCATGGGAATTGGAGCAGCCCCCAATGGTAAGTCTGAGGATGGAGCGGGGAGATGTTCAAGGGCAACATCACCAATAACTTCGATCATCATGTTCGTCGATGGAAGCGGTGCTGAAGGAAGAGTTGGCTCATCGAAATCTCTCAACTTCTTTGGAGTAACTGGTTGAATTTTAATGCCATAAAGGCGGTCCGCTAGAGATGCGAGTGTCGGATCTTCAGCCAGATCAGCAGCATCAAGTTCCCCA
>CALBJF010000327.1 GCA_937892665.1 uncultured euryarchaeote
CGGAGACCTAATACGACAGCATCAGCAAGAACTTCGAGAACTGTATCCTCATCCTGTTCCAGTTCACTTTCTCCAGAAAGTTGAATCAAACCAGTACTCTCGCCTTCTTCCATTGAAATCCATTGAGAATGAGTTGAATCGTTAACATCGATGAGAAGTATTCCTTCCTCCCAAGCGGGTGCAATCACCACATCTCCGTTCGGCCATGCCCCTAGAGAACGTCCATCGAACAGGAGATCATCGTTTCCACCAACTTGGTTCGCAAGCAAGAATGGATGGTTGAGGCATTCAGCTGCTGCTCGAGCAACACGGAGCCGAGTTTGTATTTTTTCAGCATGATAAGGGGAAGCTGAAAGATTGACTGTTGCATCGAGTTCTACGCCTTGGCGTCCCCATTCTGCAAGTTGTTCAATAGGATCAGCATCGTACTTTGAAGGAGTTTCTCCTGAGACTTGCCAAGCATCCTCGCATACAGTAACACCGAGTTCAAATGACCCGTTAATGGTTCGAGCAATCCCTGGACGATCATCTGCATCAAAATAACGGGCTTCATCAAACACATCATATGTAGGAAGAAGTTGTTTACGAGCCACAACCTTTGCTGGGGCTTGATTACCGATGAGTAAAACACCATTGCCCGGTTGTTCACGATGATGTTCCGGTACAGTTGGCGTTCCAACAAGCACAGGTATGTCTACGTTGATCTTCATCGTAGTTTCCTGTGCGATTTGAATGAAACTCGGCTGCATCAGTAAATCTCTTGGAGGATATCCGCAAATTGCAAGTTCAGTACTAACACAAACAGAAGCACCATGCGATTGGGCTTGTACAACCATCTCTTGTAAACGCTGAGCGTTTCCTACGATATCTCCCACCGTAGGATTGAATTGAAGCAGGGCGATACGTCCCTTGCTTTGATTGCCCATAGTATAGCCAACCCGCCGTGATTCATAGCCCTAATGCCTTACTTGTATTGGAGAATCTCGCCGTTAGCATCTTTGTACCACCAACTCGAATCGTTCGGATCTTGCCACCACCAAACGCCATCAGCACCTTGAGTCCAACCGTCTGTAGGGGCAGCGGTTGTTGCAGCAACTGTTGTTGCAGCAGCCGCTTCAGGTACGAATAAATCCGCATCTGAATCTTCAAATTCTTCTTCCTCATCTTCAAGATAATCCGAATATTCATCCCATTCAATCTCGGATTTCGAACCGCGACGTACGGTTGCATTTCTTGCCATCAAGAGCAATGCTCCAATGATTCCAACTGCTAACAGCAGACCGACGGAGCCGAGAACTGGATTGACTTCTCCAAAGACGGATTCAGCAAAGCCTGGTTCACGCTGTGGGCGTACATCAATAGATGGTCCATTTGCTCTTTTCCCGTTTTCGAGGACAACTTCAATCCATTGCAGACCTTCTTCCTCAGGCCCCCAGTCCAGCAGAATAGTATCGACTGAACCCTCGGC
>CALBJF010000328.1 GCA_937892665.1 uncultured euryarchaeote
CACCCGGACCAAAGAAGGGTGGAGGACCACCCGGACCAAAGAAGGGTGGAGGACCACCCGGACCAAAGAAGGGTGGAGGACCGCCCGGACCAAAGAAGGGTGGAGGACCACCAAAAGGAGGCCCTTCAGGGCCTAAACGTGGCCCTCCTCGATGAAGGGCGTTTATATGAACCGTAATCTCAATGAATTCGGAGGAATTCATTTCTCTGGAAAACTTCGACCATCCCAAGTTGCAGCTGTATCAGTAATAGAACCTGAATTAGATTTACAAGGCAAGCACTTACACATTGTAGCGCCTCCAGGATCTGGAAAAACAGTACTTGGATTGTATGTTTGGTCAGACCTAGTCAGGAAACCTACGCTGGTGCTATCACCTAATTCAGCAATCCAAGCCCAATGGGCTGCACGTACATCTTTATTCGACCTAGATGGGAAGGAGGATTTGATTAGTACCGATTCAAAAAATCCTGGCTTATTGACATCGTTGACGTATCAATCGATTACCATGCCCAAGAAGGGTGGAGAGGATCTTGATGAGAGTGCTCTTCAATTATGGAACCTAACTCTCATCGAAAAAGGAGAAGCTGATACCAGCGAATCTGCTGAAGCATGGATTATTGATTTGAAGGACAAGAATCCAGATTACTACAACTCTAGACTATCGGTCTATAGGAAAAAGGTTCGAGATGACTTAGCCAAACATGGCAACGCTATGTGGACTTTACATGACTCTTCGAGAGAGACGCTTATGCGTCTAAAAGAGATTGGGATTGGACTGATTATTCTTGATGAATGCCACCATATGCTACATCATTGGGGCAGAGTGCTTGCAGAAGTACGAGAATTCTTTGATGATCCAATCGTATTAGGATTAACTGCTACACCTCCAGACTATTCTCAAATCGACGAGGAAGATGCGAAACGGTATCAAGAATTCTTTGGAGAAATCGACTACGAAGTTCCTGTGCCAGCTCTTGTACGAGATTCTAACCTTGCACCTTACCAAGACCTATGTTACTTCGTCCGCCCTGCAAATAAGGAATTGAAGTATATCTCAACGGTTGATGATGAATTCGACCAACTCCTATCAGAAGTTCAGAGTCCAACTGGAGATGAAAAAAGAGTACCTGAACTTCAGCGATGGATTTCCGATGTACTCGATAAGCGAATCTTACCTGGAGGTAAAAGCGTCACTTGGCAAAAATTCCATACCAAAAACCCCGACTTTGCGGATGCTGCCCGGATTTATTTGACGAAAATCCAGATCAAATTGCCTCAAGGAGTCCCGAACCCTCCTGAGGATTTACTAAATTCAGGCCTCAACAAGCTCTCATACTTACGTCCGGTTTTGGATCGATATGTTCGTCATGGGCTTCGCCGTTCTGAATCTACCGAAGATCATCAACGGGGAGAAGATCTCACAAAACGGTTGAGGCTTTTGGGTATTCAAATTACTGAAACCGGTTCAAGGCCATGTGCTTCTCCAGTTGGGCGTATCATGGCTTATGCATCTTCTAAGGTCAAGGCCATTTCGGATATCATTACCACTGAAATGCAATCCTTGGGGCCAGATATTCGTGCTGTAGTCATCACGGACTTCGAGAAAACCTCTGCAACAACTCTCGTTGAGGGAGTTCTCGATGAGGAGGCAGGAGGTGCTGTTGCAGCGTTTAGAGCCTTAGTGGCTTGTTCGTCTGGTGATATGCTCGATCCTATTTTGATGACAGGAAGTACTGTTCTTGTTGATGATGATCTGGCTGGACGTTTCCTTGAGGCGGCTCGAGCATGGATTGCTGAAAGAAATCTAAAGATTGTACTTTCTGATAATCAAAAAGAGTCGTATCATGAGATTGTAGGAAAAGGAAAGGATTGGATTCCACGTCACTATTCTATGATGATTACTGAATTCTTCCAAAGCGGCCTGACAAAATGTCTCATCGGAACGAGAGGACTCCTCGGAGAAGGTTGGGACGCTTCAAAAATCAACGTACTCATCGATTTGACAACCGTCACGACGAGTATGAGCATTAACCAACTTCGAGGACGTTCAATCCGTTTAGACAAAGAATGGCCTGGAAAGGTTGCAAATAATTGGGACATTGTCTGCCTAGCAGAAGAGTTCACGAATGGTTTTGCAGATTACAATCGATTCAAAAAGAAACACAAGCAATTGTACGGTGTCTGTGACGACGGGGCGATTGAGAAAGGTGTTGGCCACGTACATGCAGCATTTACTGAAGCACAACCAGAAGGAATCAGCGAAGGGATGGCGATATTCAATGAAGAGATGCTTAGAAGATCTCGAAACAGAGTTCGAAGTCGTGAGTTATGGGGCATAGGACAGCCATTCTCAGCATTACCTACACAGGCCGTCGAAGCAAAGTGTGCTGCAGGATTTGCAGGAGGATTCAAATTCGGGGTTAGGAAAGATAGTCCTTGGACTGATGAATCTTTGATTCAAGCAATTGCATATGCAATCTCAAACAGCCTCATCCATACAGGCCATATCTCCGCTAATTGTCGAACCTCGGGGGGAGACAGAGGAGGAGGATGGCTTCGAGTGCATCTAAACAACAGCACAGAAGAGGAAGCAGCCATATTCACTGAAGCATTGGAAGAGGTGCTAGGAAGACTCGAAAAGCCGCGTTATGTCATTTCTAGATCTTCGCGCTTCTTTGAGGAAACTTGGCTAACGAAGCTTCTTCCTGAAGTATTAGCGAAGTACATGCGGCCAGTAAAAAGTCAACTTGTAATGTATCATTCAGTCCCTAAAATCCTAGCAGGTAAGGCTGACGATGCTGAGGTGTTTCTCAAATATTGGGAAGAATTTGTTAGCCCTGCTGAGTTATTTTACGCCCATAGTAAGGATGGAAAGCAAAAGTTAGAGTTTATTCGCCAGCAAGGAAGGACGCCAAAGAATTCACTCCACAGAAAGGAAATCTTCCTATGAACACCTAGGACAATTAAGGCCAGTACCTTTACACGACTCGCAGAATCGCTCTCTACACTTGTAACATCGGAAATCAAAGGCAGATACAGATTTAGAACAGTTAGGGTCTGCACATATTTGATCAGAATTTGCTTCGTTTTTTGCTACTCCGTCTGAGATATTACTCCAAAAACTAGAGTCAACTGATTGTGATGAAACCTGTTCGGTGTCTTGATTACTCAGCCCCAAGGTTGACATAACAAACTGATTGTTGAAAAATGGCTTTGCGGCCTTTTCGCCAACGTTGAATAAACTCGAATACGTTCTTACTGCTTCGTCAACTGTAGTTACCGTCACTCCACTTGAGTTTATTTTTGCAATTATTGAGTTGTAATGGTAATTTCTGTAGTCCATTACGGTTCGATTATGAGATACGCCCCTGCTGGTTCTTGGCATTTGATTGGCCGGTGTCACTTGCATAATTCCGTTCACTACAAGTATTTGTGCAAATAATCCAAAACCAACAAAAATGGCTAGCACAATCCATAATCCCGGATGATCAGGATCACGGGTAGATTGAATCATGAATCCTACAAATATGACACCGAGTACCTTCGAAGAAAAATATTTTTTTTCAGCCATATTATCACGGAAATGTGGCTAGGCGCTGTCCCCGAGCGCCGTCGCCGATTGTTTCTGGATACTCGATTCGAGAAATGTCACAGTCCTAAGACTCCATTGGGGACAATTTGGTTTTATGATAAGCAGTCTATAAATAATCAGTCGCGAACAATCATTCTGATGCTTGGTTCACTGTTTCCTGCGAGTTTCTCAAATTGAGAACTATCAATCGGGATACCAAGTTTTGTCAGCAATGTTAGATGTGCTTTTGAATAGATTGATTTTGAATTATCATTGTTAATGATGGAGATGAACTTTGGCTCATTGTGCCATATACCATCATCATCCATTACTCCAGATATTCGAACCCAATAATGCTCTCTTTGTTTTAGATTCTTTGATAGTTTCTCCA
>CALBJF010000329.1 GCA_937892665.1 uncultured euryarchaeote
CTTTCTATTGCTCGATTTGGGCCTCTCAGACAACTAAAATTCGATTTAGATCCAGAAGAACGAAGAGAAGGTGCTGTCATGATGGCAGACGGTGACTGGATGAGAGAATTTGTGGATGAAGCAGCACTGCAAGAGGATTTAGACGCCCTCATTCGATTCCAAATGCAATTAATTGAAGGAGACGCAGCTCTTGTACGTCATGAAAAAGCTCGTGCTAAAATGTGGGAATGCGCAATACGTGGCTTGTGGCCAAAAGCCATTGAAGAATCCCGAAAAGTACTCGCACAAGCAGGTGGAGATGACGACGAAGCTCGTATGATTACGGCTACTGGATATCTGGCAACGCGAAGACTCGACGCTGCCCGTGAGGCTCTTCGTGGTTTACAACAACCGGAGGGATACGACGAACCTGAAATTCTTGCTTTCATTACAGAATGGATGGATCCTTGGAACGGGACAGTTGACGAAGATGATATTTGGGACTGGGAAAATAATTCGACAATCGATCACCTAAATGAGCAAATGCGAATGCTCAGATACTGGACTCCAAAGCATTCTGAAGACTCTGTTGAACACTCGGACAGACTTACTATGATTGGTAAATTATCCTCAGTTGCTTCTTTACGCCTGCAAAGACGTCATGAAGAAGCCTTACAATTAGCACTAGAGGCAGTAAAGTTTGATCCGCTTGGCGTTAGGCCAAGAATTGCTGTAGCATTGTGTTTAATCGACAAAGGAAATTGGCATCAGGCCATGTCCGTCTATCAGGAACTCAAAGAAAGTGACATTAACGATCCTCGTGTAATTGCTCTATCCGTTCTACTTGGGAACGAGGCTGATGTCGAGCATATCGAAGTATCACTTGCAGTTGAAAAGGGTAAAAACGTTCGAAAATGGCTCGATGAAGCTCCTGTCAATGCAGTTGCTGGTTTGGGGATTAAGGGCGGGATGGATGAAGCCATAAACGCCAACATCATGATTTGTGCACACGAATCAGTACGTCGTAACATGACTCCTCGCTATTCTCCTTCAATCTTCCATTACATCATCCAATACGTACTTTTACCCCCAATTTTCATCGTGTCTGCCATCGCTATGTCCGGCTATGCAGGACAGGTTCAAGGCATTGTGACAGGTGTTGTTCTGTTCATGCTTCAATTGGCCTTTGCAAGATTCCGTAGACAACAAGGGAGGCAGGTAAAGCATCGAGATCAGCGAACCCTGGTTGATTATGCTCGTATGATGAAGCGGTTCAAGGTTAATCCAAATAGCGGAAATATTCCAATAGGAACTCACCTTCTTCTCTCAGGTATACTTGTGACAGTAAACGGTGTTGTTTTGGATGTTGGAATGCCTGGATGGTTAACTCACAGGCTTCCAAAAGATGCTGACAAAACCATTCGCTCCCGACTTAAGCGAAATGCATTATCGATTAGTAAGAATAAGCCTGCAAAGTTGAATCCCTTAACAAAGGGATGGTGGCTTAAGAGGCCAAAGGAAGATGTGTCAGAAGTGCCGATTCTTGAGCAGTTAATTGGTCCAGTTGCATACAGAGGGCGTCAAACGATGCTCCTGAAAAAGACGACAGGGTTCCGTCAAGCGCCATCTGGAAAACCAAATCTAAATCCAGTTGGTTCTCATGATTTCAAAGGCAGAAATGTCCCTCGGAACACAAGAACCAGCGAACGTTCAGCCAGAACAGGTCCCAGTCGGCCGAGTCGTCGCCGCTGAGTCTAACAATCGATTGATAGTATTCATGAACCTTGTCCGACTGGACAATACATGGACAGTAGTTCACCAAGAGACTCAGTTAACCGCGTTTTAGAAGCGACATCCAACAGTGCCCGTCTCTATGGAAACGGACTTGGCATGATAGCGTCTGAAAATATTATCTCACCAAATGTCAAGCGTGCCATCAACTCTGACTTACACGGCCGGTATGCAGAAGGATTACCTGGTAAAAGATATTACCAAGGTTGCGAAGATTTTGACACGATTGAAAGCCTTGGGATTGACCTTGCAAAGAAAGTATTCAATGCACCATTTGCCAACATCCAATCCACTTCGGGGACTGTATCCAATATTGGCGCATTGAAAGCATTAGCCAAGCCAGGAGATTCCATAACTGCAGTTTCAACGGCTGATGGAGGGCATATATCGCATGCTCGGATGGGTGCTGTTGGTCTACGTGATTTACATGTCTCTACTTACCCTTGGGATGAGAACCGTATGGAACCAGATATCGATGGTTCATGTGCACTTATTCGTGAATTAAAACCCAAAATTACACTTGTGGGGCAATCCGTGTTTCTATTTCCAACTCCTCTCAAGGAATTAGCCGATGCTGCACATGAAGTTGGTTCAACAGTAATGTATGACGGCGCTCACGTTCTTGGATTGATTGCAGGAGGTGTGTTTCAAGATCCATTAAGAGAAGGTGCAGATGTCATGACAGGGTCTTCTCACAAAACCTTCCCAGGTCCACAAGGTGGTTTTCTACTATCGTCAAATGAGGATTCTAAATTTCAAAGGAAACTCAACAATTCGATGTTCCCTGGAGTCGTATCTTCATACCACTTACATCACGTAGCTGGTAAAGTAGTGGCACTTGCAGAATTCGAAGCGTTTGGAAAGGCATATGCTCAAGATATTGTAAAGAATGCTCAAGCCTTTGCACAAGCTTTGGCGGCAGAGGGATTCGACGTTCTTGCAGAATCTCGTGGATATACAGCGTCTCATCAAGTGCTAACACGCCATGGAGATATTGATTCTGGGGCAGGTGCAACAGCCGCTGCTTTGTTGGAAAAAGCAGGAATAATTACCAATATGAATATGCTTCCTGGAGATTCTAAAGCTATGACTCCATCCGGTCTTCGACTCGGAGTGCAGGAACTTACTAGGGTGGGTATGGGTCCAAGAGAAATGGAAGAAGTCGCTTCTTTTTATGCCCGAGTATTGCTTCAAAATGAAGATGTTAAGGCGATTAAGAATGATGTGCATCATCTCAAATCAGATTTTCAACATGTCCAATATTGCTTTGATTCAGAGGATTTTCCTGCATATGAAGGAATGTAAGGTATGTCAACTAGAACTGACCTTTCTCATGAGTCGTTATCGAATAATAACGGATTCTTCTTTGATACTGATTTGAATTGTTATATGTTGTGGAAACAACATGAATTCAATCGATGGTGGCATAGTTTTGAGTCTCTTTTCAAGCATCCATTGAGCCGTACATTTATCAATTCTGTCGTTGATGATTTAGAGTTTCATCAACGTTTGACCCCACCTCATGGATTGTTCAAGAAGAAGAAATTCCTTTCACAACTTTCAGATCTCACTCACTTTTACGGAAGTGGAACTATTAATTTAATGAAAAAAGAGATTATCAATAGTGCTCATTCCCTTTTTTCGGTTGGATTAGCATCCTATGCTTTGGAAGTTTTTCATCAAAAAAGATACAAAATTCGCTGGAATGAACCAACACCTCGAATTGTTCAATTGTCACTTGAGGTCAATCGTGAATTACCCCCTCCTCGTTCCGTTCGGCCATTTCCATGGTCAGAAAAAATGACAGAATGCAGTCTTGTTGGAACCAAATCGGTATCTGATTTACTGGTCGTAAAGGAGATGGGTCATTTCGAAATCGATGGAGAGCGATACATGATTTTACCGGCTTCTCTTCTGGAGAGATTTTCATCTACATGTTTACCTCATGCTCCTGATATGAGCGATGAGGATTGGATTCAATGTCCAACAGATTGGTCAAAACCAGACATTTCCATCATGTCTCTAATAATTTCTTCAGTGGTCGAATTGTTTTCTATTTCAGAACGTGCAGTTTACATTACTGGGAAGGATAGTTGGGGTGCTTATCTTCGTACATACATCTCTGAACAAGGGTGGGGTGACGCCACTATCGTCACCTATGATTCCCAGTCGTACGAGGCGACTTTAACTTTCTTGAAATCCCCAATTACCCCCTTTACTATTGGGCTTTTCGCTGGTATTTGGGAACGTGCACATGGGCGGAAATTCCACCTCAATCTAGAATTAATGGATGACTCTATACAAGTGAATATTCGTTCATTATTGGAATACGAAAATCCGCTATAATTTAAATCGACATAATCGATAGTTGTCGAGCAATTAAGGTCAAGGTTCATAACCGAATCGAGGGCTCGTAAAATTAGTCAAGTCACGGAGGCTATTACCAATGTCACTAAATCACAACCAAATGGCGTATGCTGCTATCATTTCAACACTAATATTCGGAGCTCTTTTTGTAGGAGTAAGCGGATTTTACCAAACTTCTGATGGAATCGGAGAATTTGACAGTGCAGCAGAAGATGACTTGTTTGGTGAAGAAATAACTTCTGGCGAGGCCACTGATGAAGATGAAGATGGCCTTCCTGATGTTCTTGAGGCACAATATGGTACTGATCCAACAAACGAAGATACAGATGGTGATGGCATGAGTGACGGTTGGGAAGTTGAACATGGTCTAAATCCTCTTGACAATGGTGAATCCGAAAACCCAGACGAGGAAACCGGAGGTACCACCACAGCGGATGATGCTGTGATATCCAACGAGAGCGATTCATGGCCAGACCCGGAACAAGGGAAGTACGGTGACCCTGATCGAGACGGACTCACAAACGAACAAGAAGCTGAGCTTGGAACTGACCCTCAACGTGCTGACACAGACAATGACGGATTAAACGACCGATGGGAGTCTATGTATGGGACAAACAAAACTTCTCCTGCAGGAGATATCTATCTTTTCAATCCTCTCTCAGGCAACTGGGATTGTCCTCTGTTGAATCTTGCTCTCGAAGAATCT
>CALBJF010000330.1 GCA_937892665.1 uncultured euryarchaeote
CAATATCTGGTAGTATCCCCATATCCATGAGCCATTTTACAGTAACATCACCAACCGCAATTAAGGCTCCATGGTTTGCTGGAAGTGATTCAAGCATCGCTGAAAGAGCAACTTCAGGAGCGCCTTCAGGACCTTCGAATAATTCCCCCATAGGTGTTTTGAATTCATCATCCAATACAGCAGGCATTCTCAATATTTTTCCGTTAAGTGATGGAGGAATCCAAGGATGCCCTTCTGTATCTACAAGTCCGTTTCTAATTCTACTTGAAGAGAGAATCCCTCCAAGTTCATCCATCATATGAGGTGCTTCGATGATATGGAGTGAAGGCAAATCGTTTTCCATACGTTCGTTGTTTATGTGATGGCATCGTGAAATTGTCTCTGCTGTTGCAACAATGCTATCCGCTTGTTGATGGTGCGGGGCTGGACCATGTGAGTTTTCCAACACAAACACTTCGTGTCGTTTTAGTGCGTTTACTGAAAGCCATGAAAAGACTCCTTCCATTCGATCCTCAAGAGATTCAATCCATCCTCCTTTTGCTTGAGCCATAGCATCGTTGGTAACATGCACTTCAATGAAGTCTGCTTGACGAAGAGCGGTTTGAATCAATAATTGATGACCTGAGTGGAATCGGTCGAACGTCCCACCGATGAGGCATCGTCGATAGGGACGTTCCTCTTCCATGGTTGTTGGTGGAGCCATACGGCATTTGATGACATCGCTTGTTGAAAGGTAAAAAGTGAGAAATCAGCTGTGCCCCGACGCCTAACGGCCTTGTTCATAGTTTCCTCGAAGGCCTGACCCTCGGCATCAGGGCGTGCTGTAGGGCCGGTTGGTTGTCTCGATATCATCCAGAAGTCCATCGAGGACCCATAGTCGGCCCGGGTTTCCGCTTTTGCACCGGAAGTCATTCCCCTAAGGGTCATTCCAGTCTTCGATAGCGGACCGTATCATTGGTATCAGAAATCATTGCAATTTTCACAGTAGCTCAGTCTGATGTTGCACGTACGGCAAGCAACCCTCAAACCAAACCAATATGAAGTCATCGGTTTAGATTTCGATTCTATTAAGCATCGCTCTTCCAATAAGCAATGCGCTTACATCTGAATCCCCTAAGAAGAGTTCATCTGTTGAGAAAAGAGGCCAACTGCTTACATCTCGGGCGAGCCAACCTACAAGGGGATGGATTCTTCCTTGGTGGACTGGTCGTTCTGATTCGAGTGATTGAATCATATCATAAACATCCATGAGGGCTGCCTTTCCTTCACCTTCTGGCACCATGAGGAGATTGATCATCAATTCCTGATTTGGAAGGAAGCCAGAATGCAATCTTTCGATACCAGGTAGGCCGACTCGTTCCCCATTTGGTCGAGCGAGAAGGCTTGGCCAACTCAGTGGATGGGCAGCCAACCATTCTCTGCCACTCGAGGTTGATAATTGAAGGCTCAACCAGTCAGAAGCCCATGCAGACCACCATTGAGATGGTAGAACATTCAAGCATGAACGAATGAGATCTAGTGAGAGAGGAGTCTCCTCTCTCATTCGAACAACTGCGTTAGACCACGCCCACAAGACAGAACCTCTTGGATGCCCTTGACCTGCTTTGAGATATTGTTCAAACAATAATTTCCGCTCACCAGATAATTCAAGAGAAGGAGGGAATAAAACCATCAAAACATCTTCTGCCCGATAAGGAGCATCCAACCAAATTGAAGAGGCTTCACTGATGAGGGAGTCAATCTCTTCATCGAAATATGGAGTTGTAGTAATTATTGTATGCGCAGCGATCGAACCAGATGATGGATCATCAAGCATCTTAGCTACATCCAGAAGCAGTGAATTCTCATTTGACAAACGCATCATTAGAACAGAAAACGCTCGTTGCTTCCACTCAGAAGATGTTCTTGCCATACCGTTTATCAACGACTTGATGTCCATTGAATGAGGGTCGAGGAGATCAACCCACCCTTTCGCTAGGATTGCGTGGAGTCGTTGCCAACGCGAATTACGTTCAGACATTGGGCTTGCAATCCAAGAAGCCAATGGATTTGTTCGCTCTATTGAATTTGAAAACGTTGAGTCTCCGTTTGGATACATCCTCATGGCTTTCCTTACGAGTGAAATATACTGGGATTCTTCCTGTGAAGTATCGCTCAATGTCTGTTCATTCATACCACCTGAACCATGCCAATCAAGAAGTTCAGCAGCATTATTGGGAAGTAATTGTCGACTCGTCTCAGGTTCAGTACGTACGTTTGAACGGTCTAATTGGATGTTTAAGTCCAAAAGATTGTGTAAACGATAGGATACAACCGCAAGTTGAGAAGTTCCCTGCAACGTTGAGGTTTTGCTTGAGAGGCTGAGAGGTTCACCTCTCGAAGTGATAAGCGCTCGGCATCGTCCAGAAGCGAGTAAACGGTCGAGTAAATGCTGTTCATTTGCCCCAGCCCATGGCCATTCAATAATACAATCAAGTGTTGTTGATTCCAATAACCACTCGATAATGCAGGCTGCTCCGTTTTGCGATACTCCCTCTAAGAGAATCACATCCACGGCTGTTGAGTGTTCTGACCAACTGCGATCACCAAAATCCGCTAGAAGGGAACGTCGGAGGTGAAGGTTCGGTTGCTGCCCTCTCCCGGAGAGCAACCATCGCTTCAACGAACGGATGCGAGCATTTCGTTTTACATTTGATAGGCGAGGATGTCTCCGCTTCATCCACGTACTGACTAAGTCTACTGGCAGTGAACGATCTTGTGCGTAAGCGATTGATTCAGTCATTAATTGCGCCCGATTACCAAGTGAAGATACGAGAAGGTTACGATCAACTGCAGATGGCAAATGTGCATAGAGGCCTCGTTCTGGAGAGACCTGATAGGATGTTCCTTGCACAGACCCTATACTATGTTCTCCAAGGCGGAGTTGTGAGGGACCTGTTTCTGAGCGTATATTGAGCTCTATCCATGCGCCATCTGGTACATTCCATGCTTCAAATTGTTCGAGTAAACGTAGACGGACAACACCTACGCTTTCCTCACGGTTCACCCATGCAGTTAGCGTGCCTTCCTGAGGTTCAGGAGGGGAAGTTGTTGATTCAAAATGTTCTAAGTCAAACCAATGAATCTTTTCACCACGTTGGACTGCCCAAAGCCCCCCTTCTTTTCCGATGGAAACATTTTCAACGCTTGATTTCAATAATTCCGTTCGCTTAGGTAATTGAAAGAGTCTCGAATCAGGTGTTTGCAATATGCCCAGGACGATGCTTGTACCGTCACTTGATAGAACCACAGCATTCTTTTCAGAAGGAATTTGACGTGTATATTTTTTTAATCTTCCAACAAGATCCATCAGTAGACGTCGAGCTCCGTCCTCTGTCAATCGATGTACTGCACCTCGGATTGAGGCGTCATCGTCACGTTGTACCGCCCCAGCTTCTCGAAGATTACGCATAGCCAATGATGCGTGAGGCATTGCAATCCCCAAAGATGTTGAAGCTTGACTCACCGTCCCTCCGCCGTCGAGGAGCCAATCTAGAATGCGCCTCTGATAACGGCTTCTGATGGTCGAGGATGGCACAAGAGGTCACCTTTGCCCTTGCTAAACAGCGATGATTCATAGAGATTACTATGAGTCAGACTAATT
>CALBJF010000331.1 GCA_937892665.1 uncultured euryarchaeote
ATGGAAGGGTTTGGTGGTGAGAAGAGTCAACGGCGAATCGAGAACAATCGTTCCACCAATGACCTCATCACCCACTCTACGTCGTACAGGATAGGTTTCTCCAGTCATCATTGATGTATCGACCAATGCAGATCCTTCGAGGACAACTCCATCCAGTGGAATTGTTTGGCCGACTCGAACTAAGACCCTTGTTCCGGAAAGAATATCTTCAACAGGCTGGCGTTCAGTTGCCCCATCACCATCAAGAACAAGAGCAGTTTTGGGTTGAAGATTCATGAGTGAGTAAACTGAATCTGTCGCTTGTAATTTCGCTCTACTTTCGAGGAAGTTTCCTACTAAAATGAAAGCGATAATCAGTGCAGCCCCATCAAAAAAGACGTGTTCTGTTGTCGAGAAAATACTTGGAAGGAAGGTAAAAAAGGGATTAAATGTCACTAATACAGACCAAATCATGGCTGTTGTGGTCCCTAGGTGAACCAATACATCCATGTTGGCTCTTCCAGAGAGGATTGCTTTCCAAGCTCCTTTGTGAAACTGCATTCCAGAGAATACATAGACAGGTGTAGCGAGTAGAAATGTCAAAAGAAATCGAGTATCAAGCGATCCGGTTTCTCCTAAATCTGAAACGAACATACTCACGATAAGGGCTGGAATCGAGAAGAGCATTGCAAACGCTGCAAGTTGGCCTTGCTTTTTTGTAGACTGGATTGCTTCTAAACGAATGGTTTCTGGTGTTGATATTTTTTCTGCTTGAAACCCCTTTTTCTCAACAGCATTCACGACTTCATTGAGGTCAATCTTGTCTGTACTCCATGTTATACTCGCTTTCTCCAAAGCAAGATTAACACGGACAGATTCGACTCCAGTTACTTTAGAAACGGCGGATTCTACTGACGCAACGCAAGAAGAACATGTCATACCCCTGACTCGAAGTGTTGTTTCAGTCATTGTGAATCCTCCTTGTGATGGTCACTCGTTGCTCATAATTAGCATTGGTGTTAGACCGGAGATAAGTCAAGACGTCCAGACCAAAGGTCGAGTCCTCTGATTCGGCACGGGAAGAGTTGACCAAGTTGAAGCAGTGCATGTTCACCCTGCCCATCTCGACCTTCTTCCAAAAGTTGGAGTCCATGATCGTCGATGAACAGATTCTTGTTTTTGGATAATTGTTTGAGATGCATTCGCCCATGCATAGATCCATCATCTTTGAGGTCGAGGAAAATCCAAGGTGTTCTCAAGCCAACAACCCGGGCATTCCATTGCTGATTTTCTGAAAGGCGTAGATGCCAGTTTAGGGCTACTGCGACGAGTTCCCATTCAAGCATCTGAGCCATCCTTCCTTGGGTTGAGCAGTGTTCGCTTAATGCAGCCAACTCTTCTTCGTTGTAAATCCACTCTTTGTTGTGTAAATGGGCTTTCAGTTGGCGATGAACAATCAAATCTGGATAACGACGAATTGGACTTGTAAAGTGTGCATACGCATCGAGGTTAAGGCCGAAATGACCTACGTTGACGACATCATAGCGTGCACGATTCATCAATTGGAAAAGTCCCTGGTCAACGACTCGACGCATGGAAGCGCTCAGTGAAATTGCTTTCTCTTGGGCTTGACGCAAACCATCAAGCATCTCATCTCTCGCATCTTGGTCTGAAACTTCTTTGAGATAGTCAGGGACATCTGCCCCATTGTCATTAGAGGAGTCTAATCCACTCAAGTCGATTTCATTGCCTGCCCAAGAACCGAGAAGACTTGCTAATTCATCTGTATCATTCTGACCTTTTGATTTTGCACGAGGTTCTGGTAAGGTGATGCCGATTTCGAGGACTTTGAGTTGCTCGTTGAGATCTTGCACATCGATAGAATCCGGAGACGGATGGCAACGCCATGGGAGTAATGCCCCTTCAGTGCCAAGTATTTCTCCGACGATATTATTGGTCTTGACCATGAATGTTTCGATCATTTTTGTGGCTTTATTCGGCCACTTAACATCGATTCGAACCGAACCATCTTGCTGAATACGAGGGCGCTGTTCTCCTTGTTGGACGTTCAATCGGAGTTCATCTTTTTGCCAGTGTTCCGCAAGTGTGAACAAATCATCCCATCTTGAATCTTCAAGTGTGTCTTCGTATGCAAGATTCTCTTTAACATCAATGACAGCTTCATGAGCTTTTGATTCTACAATCACCATATTCTCGTCAAGTTTCATCTCGATAACCATTGCCAATCGAGGAACATTTGCTCGAAGCGAACACAAATCATCTGCTAGTCTGAACGGAAGCATTGGAAGAACACCATGGGGTAGATACACAGATGTTGCTCTGGCCTGTGCTGTAGTATCCAGTCGAGAATCGATAGAGACGTAATGAGCAACATCGGCTATAGCAACCCAGAGCGTCGAACCATGTTCGTTCTGCTCAAAACAAATCGCGTCATCAAAATCCTTTGCATCTGGAGGATCGATGGTTACAAACTGAAGGTTGCGTAAATCGACTCGTCCTTTACTGATCTCGCCTTCAACATCGACATCTGGTAACGTCTCAGCCCATGACTCCAGGGATGTATCA
>CALBJF010000332.1 GCA_937892665.1 uncultured euryarchaeote
TCGCATCTGCTGTGGGTCTCTACGGCCTCAGCATGTTGTACCTTTGGGCAGGTTCCCTGCAATTCGATGTCCTTGCTGAAACATGGGCTGCTGATGGTGCAAACTCATTGAATATGATGGCTCTTGGATTCGTCCTTGTCGGATTTGCATTCAAGATCAGTGCAGCACCATTCCACTTCGCCGCACCTGATGCGTATTCTGGAGCAAACAGCCCAGTAGCAGGCGTTCTAGCAACAGCAAGTAAAGCAATGGGAATGCTTGGACTTATGCGTGTTCTCTTGTTGATTACAATCCCTGATTCAACTGAAGATGGCTCTGCTGTTTGGATTGGTTTACTCGGCGTAATGGCTGCAGTGACGATGACATGGGGTAATATTGCCGCTCTTGGTAGTGAAAATCCAAAGCGTATGCTGGCTTACTCCTCCGTCGCTCATGCAGGATACATGCTTGCAGCATTGACTGCAATCGGCGCATGGAATTGGGGCTTAGTTGAAAATTCAGGCAACGCAAAAGATGTCGTCGTTGCAGCACTACTCTTCCACATGGTCGTTCTTGTCTTCTTCAAACTTGGAGCCTTCCTCGTTTTGGGTCTACTCGAAATGGAAGGCGGTGCATCTCGTCTGTCTTCCCTTTCTGGACTTGGAAAGCGAGAACCATTGCTTGCAGTTGCTATGTTCCTGTTCATGATCTCTCTTGCAGGTGTTCCGCCAATGGCTGGATTCCTTTCGAAACTCTTGGTCATCATGGGAATTGTTGAGGTTGCTACTGGATCCGGATCTCTGGATTCTCTCTTGGATGCTCACTGGGTTTGGTGGCTTGCACTTCTTATGGTACTCAACAGCGCAATTTCGATGTTCTATTATCTGCGTGTTGGCGTTGTCATGTACTTCCATGAGCCAGAAGAAGGCCGCCAAGGACCTCTTGCTTCAGGTGCTTCAATTCGAATTGCAATCGCAATATGTGCAATTGGAACAGTTGCCTTTGGACTGGTCGGTGGCGAGTTAATTGAACTCTGCCGCGAGGCAGCACAAACTCTTGGTTGAAGAGGGTGCCTTCAAGAGGGGTTGACCTCTCCGTTTACATGGTGAGCCTCAATGGGAAGACGTCATGAAGAAAAAGTGGACGTAGAAGAACTTGCACGTCTTGAAAATCCAGAGGGCTCCTCAGGAAAGATTCGTGTAAAACTTCCAAATGGTGGCAAGAAGCGCGG
Source organism: uncultured euryarchaeote (assembly GCA_937892665.1). Classification (GTDB taxonomy): domain Archaea; phylum Thermoplasmatota; class Poseidoniia; order Poseidoniales; family Poseidoniaceae; genus MGIIa-L2. The sequence continues at coordinate 1,211 of CALBJF010000332.1, forward strand.
AGAGTTTGGGTTTAAGGGCGAAATGTTCGCTCTTGCTGAAGAGATTCTCGGCGGACGCCGTGTTACAGTCCTCTGTGCTGATGGGGAGACCCGTATGGCACGTATACCTGGTAAAATGCGCCGTCGACAATGGGTTCGTGAAGGCGACCTCATCATTGTCTGGCCATGGGATTTCCAAGATTCAAAAGCTGATGTTAAGCATCGTTACACCAAGACTCAAGCTATGTATTTGTCAAGAAAACAAGTACTTCCTGAAGTTGTTGACATGTTCGGTATGAATGATCGTGCTGATGATGATGATGATGACGATGACTTGTTCGGTATTTCCGATGCTCCTGACGTGGTCGAAGAAGATGACGGCGATGATTTGTTTGGAAGCGATGATTCAGTCGAAGAAGTAGCCGAAGAAGTTGTTGAAGAGCCAGTAGTGGTTGAAGAACCAGCAGAATCAGTTGAACCAGAACCGCTTGATGACGATGACGACGACGATGATGATATCGACGCATTGTTCGCTTAATCATCGGAGCATTCATGTTCCCCCCCAACAAACCCACTACAGGAAGGGTGCACTATGTCTCGTTCAAATGATGATTGGGATGAACTGAGCGAGCGTACTCGGCAACGTCGTAAAACCCGCAAAAAGCAGAACAAGCGTCCAATGTCTTTGGATGATCAAGCCGATGCTGATTTCGATGAGCAACATACCTCAAAGTTTGTTGAAGACTTAGCAGGAAAAAATAGTTCCTTCAATTGGATGAAGGATGAGCGAAACAAGCGTATGTTCAAGAAAATTGAAAACCGAATTCAGGGCGCTATGGGTACCGGTACCTATGATTGGGTCGATAGAAGAACGTTCGATCAAGTGTTTGACAGACTAACCCTAATGTCGCTTTACAAAATGATGAATTCAGGAATACTGGACACCCTCGATTTCCCAATTGCTCGAGGAAAGGAAGCCCACGTATTCCACGGGACAGATCACGATGGTCAATCTGTTGCTGTGAAGATTTTTCATACCTCAAATGCGGTGTTCAAGAATTTAATGCAATACATTGAGGGAGATCCCCGTTTCGGAGGACTTCGTCGACGTCATCGAGATCTTGTCGATATTTGGGTGAGAAAAGAGCATCGTAATTTGACACGTTTACATCGTTGGGGATTACCTGTCCCGCGTCCTATTGCAGTTCAAAAGAATATTCTCGTCATGGAATATCTCGGTAGTGAAACACAACCATCTCCTAAATTACGAGACGTTCGCATCGAAAATCCTCAGCCCGTGTTTGATGAAATGCTGGAGTTCTTGGCAGTTTCTTGGCAGAAAGCTGATTTGGTTCATGGTGATTTTTCTCCGTACAACATCTTGTGGCATAATGATGCGCCAATCGTCATCGATGTTGGTCAAGGGGTTATACTACATCACCCGAAAGCAAAGGAATTCCTTGTACGAGATGTAACTCGGTTGGTTGAATGGGCAAATAAGAATGGTATTGACATCACATTAGCAGATGCAATGTATGATGTTCTTGAAATGGATTTATCACACGTCCATCGAATGGAAGAAGAATGATTCACTCTTCTTCCCAAACAATGTGTTCATCTTCAGCCATTTCCATCATATCGACGACGGCTTCACCATCTTCAGGATCGACTTGACTTGCTCGAAGTTTACGGCCTCTTCGTTGACTAACATCAGCTAATCCTGGGACAAGTCCATCGAAACCAGTCGGTGCTTCTTCCTTGGATTCCTTAGCTTCAATCGACTCTAAAGAACGATTATGGAACTTCATGCGCTTTCTACTTCGCTCAAGGAATGAAAGTACCGTTCCGTGTTCAGAACCACCTGCAAGCATCTCAACGGCCTGTCTGGCAAGGCCAATTCCTTCAGCATCTCCAACAAGCACCACAGTGGATTTGTAAATCGTAATCTCAACATCGGTCAAGTTTTCAATTAAACGACGAACCTTTCCTTGACTTCCAATGATTCGAGCACGAATCCTTCGTTGTTGATGTGCTCGCTTACCGACAAAATCCTTCAAGTCAACCATTTCAAAGAAATTCTCATCTTCAAGCAATCGTATTGCAGCCTTTGGAGCCATTCCACGACCGACTGCCTTGATGACATCAGGGAACTTTAATGCCTTAATTGGGTCATAAGAGCCTGGTTCACCCCAGACCACGTCCACATCACCCGTCTCAGAATCAATGTGAAATTCCTTTGCTCCGGATGCATTTCGTAATGACTTCGCAGTCGTACCTTTTGAACCGATGAGAACAGCAATTCTGTCCTTTGGAATTCGAGGGAGCCCTTGTCGCATGATTACCACCCACCAGCCGATGTTTTTCAATCCCGCTGTTGAAGCCAAGCTACGACAAAGCCTGCACAAAGGAGTGTAATCATGGTTGGAGCAAACGAGGGAACAAGGCCTGGAGATGAGATATCAGCACCCGTTACGACCATGTAATGGTCGTTGTTGATCTCACTATTTTCATCGATGAGATTTGAGGGGTCGATACGTACCCGTAGGTCGTATTGCCCAGTATTAGGGACGGTGTAGTTCCAAGTGAGATATGCCACACCCGTGCCGAGAGAACCAGCAAGAAGTGTTTGCGCTTGCATAACAGTCCATTCTGTTGCTGCATTACGATCAGCAGGAGCAGCTTCCAAGATTACTGCTACAGATCCAGGATACGCCTTGTTCGAACGAATTTCACCAGAGATTGTGATGTTACCAAATGTGTTTCCCGGACGCACAACAAGTTTGTTGACATCAGTTTCAGTTACGTTCCAATAGAGGTCGAGTCCAGGCATGACTTGGAAAGCTCTAGGTTCAGTTGTCTCGCTGTTTCCTGCTTCGTCCACAACAGTCGCTCTAAGCATGAGGTATTGGCGAGACTTTGTTGCCCAATTTGCTAGTGCAAGGTCTCTATCAAGACCAGTGCCTGGAACTTCAAGCCATTGGCCTGAGAGGTCTGGAGTAAGGCCAACACCGTTTAGATCAAATCCATATTGCAATGAAATTCCGCTTTCGTCGATGCCTGAAAGTAAGTCATACGCTGCAAAGGAAATGTTTGCTTGGCCCACTAAATCAGTTGTAAGTGCATCGACTGTCCAACCTACCATTTCAGGGATGGTGGTGTCAACTTGGACAGTTGCTGTAATTGTGTTTCCGACGTTACCAACCTTGTCTGTTGCTCGTAATTCGAGTGTATGATTCCCCTCTTCTAGCGTAATCGAATGAGTATTTGTGGTGATGGCGATCCATGTTCCAGAATCGATTTTCAGTTCAACAGTCTCGACACCCGACCCTGTTCCATCATTGGCTCCATCCAAAATACCGGACAGTTCCACGTCCGTAGAGGATTGCCATGTTGAACCGCTTCCAACTGTGATGGAAGACATGGTTGGCCCAGTACGGTCTATGCCAATGAATAATGTCGAGATGTTACTCAATCCGGAGTCGTCATAAACAGTAAGTCGAGGATTCCAAGTTCCCTCAGTAAAACTTCCACTTGACCAGTCCCAGCCGTATGTTAGGCTTGAAGGCCCATCGGTGGAAGGTGAACCGGGTCCAGGTACATTTTGCAGGGTTGCTCTGTTGAAATCATCATCAGAAACACCGTATCGGAATTCTAAGGTACCTGTCTCAGAGGTGCTAAACCATGCTCTGTCTGTGTTACTTGTTCCAGTTCCAACATCTGGGGATAGAACCGTGAATGCAGTAATATCGGGTACGTGATTATCGATTGTGAACTCTCCTGTTGTGGTCAAAGTAGAGTCATCCACATCTGTATCCCAGCCAGTAGCACGCATTGTGTATGTACCATTGGCAACCGAAGTGGAATCAAAATTGAACAACCAAGGTGTACCAGTGAGGTTTGTAAGCGTGGAATAAGCTCCTCCCTGTGATGCAATTTCAACCAAGATCGAATCAATGGTTCCAGTACCCGAAATACTGAACGTAACAGTCTTCAATCCAGTAACAGATTCAGATTGAATCGGACCGTTCGAGAATGCGATACTCGCTGCTGACGATGAGTGTACTACTGCCTCTTCTTCGAGATGTAGGTGGTTATCGATATCAAGTGGAAAAATGGAAATGAGCAAGAGGGAAATGATGCCGACTGCAACCGCTCTGCCTCCCATGCTTTTGTTACAGATGCGACCTCCCTTCAAATCTCCCCTTCCAACAGGAGGTTTTTTGTCAACTTTTTGGGTTCTTATGAGATGGGTTCAAGTGCTTTGCATGACGTGGGAAAAGCATGGCAAGAGGGGCGTACGTAGTCTGCTGTGTATTGCTGATGATGACTTCATTGATCCCAACCTCTGTTAGTTCATATGATAGTGGCGGCATTGAATCCTCAGATTCTACTCTTAGCATCATGCCTGCTAGCCCTACTGCTGGTGGTTCAATTACTGGCTCATTGACGCTTCAAAACACGAATTCACAAAACGCCTTTGATGTAGAATATTCGTTCTATAAAAATGGAATTTCCACGAACAATCGCCTCATCACAAGCACCGTCAACATCGATGCAAACGATTTCAAAACCGTTACAGCTCAATGGGATAATCTCGTTGAAGGTGAAAATAAAATGTGGGTAACATATTCGTATAACGGACAAACTGAAGTCGAGTTTTATCATTCCTTCACCGTATTAGGATTACCGAATCTCAGAGTTACAGAAACAATTCTTACACCCAACACGGATCTTCATTCCGGCGATACAATTTCACTGAGTGCAAAGGTGACAAACATTGGTTCAGTTGATGCTCAAGCCTCGTATCTTGGCATTAATTACCCAGGTTCGATTGCAGATGTAGAACTTCAAACTCCGGCAATTAATGCCAGCGAATACGTATGGGTCAACACCACCTTTACTGCACCTGTGTCAGGTTCCTACGATCTCATCCTAACTCCAGATGCCCGAGATGAAGTATTGGAATCGACCGAGCAAGGTAAAGATGAAATCGTTCAATTCGTTATTGAACCAAGAATGGATTTATCACATACTGGTGAGATACTTATTGTGCCCACAGATGGTTCCCTGGTTGGTCCATGGGCAGTCTCAGGTACGATTGCAAGAGAATCCGGAGATGGATCTCTTGATGTTCCAATGGTCCTTGAACTACGGGAAGGTGCCTCGATTGTCCGTTCACTCCAACCGTTCACAGTAAGTATCTCTGGAACGGGATATTCTCAACATGCATGGACAACATCAATTGAGAGTGCGAACATTGCAGGTTTGATCAATGGTCAATATTCGCTTGTTGCCCGTATTGACCCATTCCAGACGGGCGGATTTGTGCAAGAGAGTACCGAAAACGATGACCATGTTACCACGTTCACTCTACCTGAAATTCCTGACGTTTACGTTGACCCGCTTGCTTTACCAAACTTGACTTCAGTCTCCGCTGGTTTCCCAATTGATTGGTCGATGACTGCCACGAATACGGGAGACATTTCCGTTGGCGGTAACTTCCTCTATTCATGGGAAGGCCAGGAGTTCCAATCTGGTCTTATCACTCTCCAATCAGGTAGCAGTTACACCTACACCGTATCCCTGTCAACCTCATTGGGTGCCCATACAGCGGAACTTGATGTTCAGTGGCAACCTTCTGTAAATTCATATGATCGAAATCCAACCAACAGTCGTGCCTCAGGGTCTGTTCTTGTCGAAGCGAATCTGCAACTTGAATGGGATGAAGATACACAGGTACTGGTTGACAAAAATGGCGAACTGGCGACCTTCCCACTTGATTCTGGAGAAGAATACACACTCAGTCTTTCTTTGAAATCAACTCGAGGGTCTGGTGACGTGTCTATTACATGTAAGAACAGCCAGTCCACCTGGTCAGTTTCGGAGATTGTCATTGAAAATCCCGGAGACCGTGTAGATGTATCTTGTACATTCAAAGCCTCAGGAAAGCTGACAATTGTTCAATTGGTTCATTCTCCTTCTTCCACAATTACTACGACGTTTGAGCGTTCTTACTCAACAGCGTTCGTTGAGGGCGGAGACGATGCAAACGAAGAGAATAGTGGTACCGGAACTGCGGTTCTAATGCTCATTGGAGCACTTGTACTCATTGGATTCCTTGTGGGTGCAATTCTGCTTACAAGAGTTCGCGAGGAGGAAGTAGAACGAGATATTTTCAATTATTGTCCTGCCTGTGATGGTGAACTTGAGGGCGATGAAAATCGTTGTCCACACTGTTCGTTCAACCTTCGTAAAGCCCGTTCTCAGTTCCACGAATGTTCTGCATGTGGCGAGTCCGTACCCGATCTCATGGAGAATTGCCCATACTGTGGGACAGAGCAGGATGTGAGTTCATACTTCGAGCAACGAGAACGACGTATTCGTGAAGTCCCTGAAGAAAAAGAACTGGTTTCACTCCCAGAGGAAGACGAAAACAAGATCGTCAGCGGTACCGAAGACTTCGCTTCTGCTGTCAAAGAATTTGGTTATGATGAAGATAATCTTGAAGACGAATGGGATGAGAATGTTGTTGCTGCTGAAGAAGAAGTCACAGCTGCATATGATCGACGATATGCTGATGAGATTTCGATGGAAGATATGACCGATGAGGAAATTGCTGAAATGGAGAATCAGGTAGTTACAACTCTGAAGACTGCTAAGGAAGCATTCGAAGGGCATGATTTGGATGCATTCCTACCGACTAAAGAGGCAATGAAGACGCTCAAAGACGATGGAACTGACAAGGATGGCGATGCATGGAATACACTCTCTGCAAGTGATGCTGATATCAGAGGAGACTTGTTCGAAATCACTGGTGAAGAAGGCGTATTGCCTGGCGACAAAGTTGTTGTTGGTATGGGCTTGACAGACAGTTCAC
>CALBJF010000333.1 GCA_937892665.1 uncultured euryarchaeote
TTCTAAACTTAAGGGCCCCCCTCGTATTCGTATAGGAACACAAGGGTACCCTCTATGTCGTATAGGGCTACGAGGGGGGCCCTTGTGTATACATTGTTCCGTGTATATTTATTGCTTTTCGGTTTAAGTGGAGGGGGCTTTTACTTATTGGTTTAGTTTTTTTTAAAAAATTAGTATTTTAGAAAAGACAAGTATTTAAACATCGATTATAATTACTTAATATGAGTAAATTTCTTAATCTTACCCCAATGGTGTTCAGAGGAAAAGGTGGAGAATTAGTTCATTCTCCATGTGCACTGTTTAAGTCTACGTTTCTACAAAAATCGGATTTTGATTATTGGGATATTGACGGGTCTGGGGCTGATGTAGAACGGGCGTTTGAAAAATTAAAAATACATTACTCGAGTGTTACCTTGGATGTGACTAAAACCACTAGTAACCCGAGATGGAAATGGAAATGGATTAGAGCTAATTTGAAAGAACTAGGAGTTTTTAACTGGTCTCTAGCAAAAAACGGAGAGGAAATGACAGATCTCGAAATAATTGATGACTTGGGGGGAGAGATACCACTCGACGATATTTATAGCGGCATGTTTGTACACGGATGCCGGCAAGTTTACCGCTGTACACCACCAGGTGGCGAGATCCCAGAAGGGCTTTTTTCAGACCAAGAGTTAAATTTTCCAAACATGCATCCCAAAGCAGTACCTTTTACTGAAGAAGAGATTACTGTATCTTCTAAAGGACCATATCATCAAGGGTGGACAGTAGATGAAAACTGGGTTATTGATGAAGAAGATGAAGAAATTGAGGATCTAAAAGAACAGATAATCCAATTACAGAAATCAAATGATGAGATGAAAAAAATGCTAAATCTTTTGTTAAAATCTTCAGATACACATAATATAACCTATAATATTCAAGATAGTGCAATATCAGGTAATTTCAATATCGATGATGACTCGGATTAGACATTAATTAGTAGATTAAAGGGTTATGAGTCTTTAACCAATATTGAATCACCACTTGATTCGGTTTTTGCACTAATTCAATGGGTAAATGCACAAATCAAGTATTAATCAATAAAAGGGTATCGAATGCAGTTGCCATCTGCTGTGAAATGAATAAGTTGTTGGCTTATTTTCACGGAGGTTATGCTAAACACCTTTGTACACAATCAGCATGTTCACAAGGGTTCGCAGTCCGTCCTATTCGTCCCTAGGCATTGAAAGGGCCCATAGATAGCCGATAAGTTCAGTCTGAACATAGCAATGGGTCCAAGCAGATACCCTCTGATTTGTCAGTTAATCGATTGTATCATGCTCTGTTCATGTAATCTTGACCCTAGCGTAGATTACATTATCAAATTGATTCGATGATTAACAACGTCCCGAACAAATACTCTACGGTTATGGTGACTTCTTCACCATTCTCGAGCGGGCCTCCGATATCATCAACGCTGATTGAGAACTCCCAATTCCCCACCCCACCTTCATGTTCATTACAATAAGAGCCAATCCAATCGACTTGATCGGAGTCTAACGTAATGGCCAAACCGTCTAGGTCTAAACATTCCAATCCACGTTCGATGAACAGTTCCAAATTGATTTGACTACAATCATCGACCTCGCCCTGAGATGTTGAATTCTGACTATCGAACATGACGGATGGATCAGATAGACTAACGTCTAATCTATCACAGAACGCATCTGCATCAGTCTCATCGTAGTCGAAAGTGATGGAAATTGCAAATAGTGAGGAACCATTAGGTGGAGGGCCTTGGTTGAATGACCAATAAACGAGCTGTCCATCTGCTACATCGACACTATCAGAAAAAGAACCAGAAATGGATGTTGAATAACTCAAGTCATACAAAATATTAGTCTGTAAATTTTCTGATTTATCGCTGCTTTCAATTATTTTGTAAGCAAGAATACCTCCTCCAGTAAGTGATAATAGTACAAGAGTGATTACACCAATAGTCGCCAATGGGAGCCCGCTGATTCTATGATAATTGAATTTATCATGGAGAAGCGTTGCAACCCCCTCGAAATTTTCTGAACGCGAAGAAACTGTTGGGTCATCTTCAGATTCACCAGGAATAGGGATATCGAAAGAACGTAGGAAGGTTCGAATCGGTGCTCCATGTTCACCAAATGTGAAAACAGCTATTGAAAACGGGACAAGTAAAAACATTAGGGATAGAATGAGAAATGAGGTACTACCATCAATAATTTCATTTGGGATGTCAGAGAATAATTCAGCACTAGATGGTGATTTTATAGTGAAATAAAGTAGAGAGAAGAATGCAAGTAGAGAACCGCCAGTAATTAAAAAAGTATCAATAATGCGGTGGTACTGACATAGGGCCGGAATTTTCTGTGCGCCACCAGTTGAAACTGCCAAGCGCCAAAACAGACTCAGAATCAGCATCCATATTGCAATCGTACCAATTGTGACTGAAAGACCAATGACTTCGCCCATTTCATCCCAAGATTTGTCAAAACCCGTACCATAAGAGATTTTTATGGAGCCCATATTCACTTCTTCTGCTGTAAAGGAAATATCTTCATCTCCCAAACCTGGTTGAATCTCGTCAAAACCAATTGTATAACTTGCCCAAGTTCCTGACAATGCTGATGAAAAGAGAATGATGAGGAAAATTTGGATGAACGGCATCAGAAATATTTTCGGTTTGGATTTAAGTATAGAAAAATTGAAGCTGATTGAATCTCCCTCTCTTGAAATTAAACCCGATAGATCTGAATCGGGTAATATGATAGAGTCATCCGCAATCATCCAACTCGGCATATCTTTTGTCCATTCAGAGTTATTGTAGAGGGAAATCATCACCATCATGGAAGCAGCACATAAACTCCCGAGAATAGACAAAAATACACCTATCGAGGGAATGGGAGAAATATTAATTGGTAATTTCGGGTCTTCCTGGAAGAATATTGAGGAACCTCCAAGTACGTTGATATTAGAATATGTACCATCGGAAGGAAGTAAGATAAACCATACAACAGGAGTCAAAAAGAGTAGAACACTTGAAAATCCACCAGATATCATTGTTAGCCTAGTTGGAGCAATTTGTGCGAGAGAACAAAGACAAAGAATCGCAGTGATAACTGCTGTTGCAATCCCAATCCAAATCATCAATTCAGCCGCGGTTCCTGCAGTGTCCATGTCCTCGAATGTAGAACTACCCAATCTACTGGAGTTTTGTGCTAACTCATCGTAAGTCTTTGTCTCAGATAATCTCAGTTGTTCTTCTGTTTCTGAAAAATCTATGAAGGTGACGGTTCCTTCAATCTCGGTTTCCATTTCACGTAAATATAAATCATCCTCAATCGTAACGTCGATGATTACATCGTCACCGAAATCATCCTGAATAATTGTGGATAACTCCACTTCTGACGTTGCCCAAACGGCTCCTTTTGAAAGTCCCGAAAATGCTATGGCTAACAGGGCAAAAATTAGTGCATATGTTCCGAATCTATGCCTTGCTGGTAAATCAACCATGGTTATTCTAAAGACGTCATGTACAAAAACAATTACCCGGATAAGAATAGAAGGTACCTTTCTACTACTGAACGCATGGGCTCCCCTTCGGCTCGTATATGAATCAAAGGGTAGGGACGAATAGGACGGACTGCGAACCCTTGTGAACATGCTGATTGTGTACAAAGGTGTTTAGCATAACCTCCGTGAAAATAAGCCAACAACTTATTCATTTCACAGCAGATGGCAACTGCATTCGATACCCTTTTATTGATTAATACTTGATTTGTGCATTTACCCATTGAATTAGTGCAAAAACCGAATCAAGTGGTGATTCAATATTGGTTAAAGACTCATAACCCTTTAATCTACTAATTAATGTCTAATCCGAGTCATCATCGATATTGAAATTACCTGATATTGCACTATCTTGAATATTATAGGTTATATTATGTGTATCTGAAGATTTTAACAAAAGATTTAGCATTTTTTTCATCTCATCATTTGATTTCTGTAATTGGATTATCTGTTCTTTTAGATCCTCAATTTCTTCATCTTCTTCATCAATAACCCAGTTTTCATCTACTGTCCACCCTTGATGATATGGTCCTTTAGAAGATACAGTAATCTCTTCTTCAGTAAAAGGTACTGCTTTGGGATGCATGTTTGGAAAATTTAACTCTTGGTCTGAAAAAAGCCCTTCTGGGATCTCGCCACCTGGTGGTGTACAGCGGTAAACTTGCCGGCATCCGTGTACAAACATGCCGCTATAAATATCGTCGAGTGGTATCTCTCCCCCCAAGTCATCAATTATTTCGAGATCTGTCATTTCCTCTCCGTTTTTTGCTAGAGACCAGTTAAAAACTCCTAGTTCTTTCAAATTAGCTCTAATCCATTTCCATTTCCATCTCGGGTTACTAGTGGTTTTAGTCACATCCAAGGTAACACTCGAGTAATGTATTTTTAATTTTTCAAACGCCCGTTCTACATCAGCCCCAGACCCGTCAATATCCCAATAATCAAAATCCGATTTTTGTAGAAACGTAGACTTAAACAGTGCACATGGAGAATGAACTAATTCTCCACCTTTTCCTCTGAACACCATTGGGGTAAGATTAAGAAATTTACTCATATTAAGTAATTATAATCGATGTTTAAATACTTGTCTTTTCTAAAATACTAATTTTTTAAAAAAAACTAAACCAATAAGTAAAAGCCCCCTCCACTTAAACCGAAAAGCAATAAATATACACGGAACAATGTATACACAAGGGCCCCCCTCGTAGCCCTATACGACATAGAGGGTACCCTTGTGTTCCTATACGAATACGAGGGGGGCCCTTAAGTTTAGAA
>CALBJF010000334.1 GCA_937892665.1 uncultured euryarchaeote
ATACTCTGTCAGCATCGATAGTTGTTACATCAATCTTCCATCCACATCCTGCTACGCCAAATCGACCAGAGTCGAGATTTGTAACAGACATAACATCAGTCGAGATAGCGTTACCTGAGATGTCAATGTGTCCAGCAGTTACGTCATTGAAGATCGAAGGTTGAATTCGAGTCAATGTCATATCTCCTGCATCGATGTTGTGGAAGATAGCGAAATCTCCGGATGGTCCATTTGCTGTGCTTGAAGAACCACCAGGAGTGATTGCTAGCGTAGCAGTTCCAACGTCGACATCAGTCATGTTGATTGAACCAAGAGCATTGATTGAGACACTTGAGTAACCAGGAGCATCAAAGTTGAAGATGTTTACTGCGCTGGATGCACCGTATGATGAATCCAATGCAACTCCAGTTTGTGCTGCTCCACTTGCGGTGAAACTTGCACTAACGTTCGAGATTGTTACATGTTGCAAATCGGTATCGATGAGGTTTTTGTATGCATCCTCGATGGTTACGTTCTCAACGTGAAGCATTCCACCAGTAGATCCAGCGTCAGTGACGATAGCACCGCCCGATGAATCTCCGACTTTGTTACATTCGGACATCGTTCCTTCCACAATCATTGCATTAGCACTGCTTGGGAGGCTGATACAGGACTTGTCTGCTCCACTAATAGCGAAGTTCATCAGAGTAATTCCAGTTCCTTGACCGCTGCCGTGACTGATTGCAGTCTCGACGTTTGTGAAAGTAACTTGACTCATTGTGAAGTTACCAACGTTAGAATTGGAGTAACATAGTCGTGTACCACCGTTGCTGTCAGCACAATATGCGTTGTAGTCTTGGTGTCGTGAACCAGCAGTGATTGCGGCAGTACTAGTGTTGTTGAAGTCAACGTAACTGAATACGTGTCTGTCATCAGTACCAGCGGTTGTAGCACAATCGTCTGTGAAAGAGAGACCCTTCCATTCTGCACCTGCAGCACCCTCGAAGAGGATACGATCGGTGGAGTTTCCGATAGCCTTGACTGAATCACAAGCACCATCGATGGAAATTCCCTTACCTTGCTCGACTTGTATGACTGTTCCTGGTTGGATTGTTAGATCTCCACCGGATACAGACAGATAGTCGCTGTTAGGGCTGATTCGGTATGGTGAACCTTCATTGTCCCAGATACACTCTACGTTGTTTCCTGAACAGTCGAGGTCGTTGTCAACATCTGTACCCTTGCCTTCGAATGGCATTGTACGGACATAGACACCACAATCGTATGCTGTGTTATCATAGCAGTAGTAACTGCTGTAATAGCCCCACCATGGTGCAATTGTACCAGGTCGAGCTGCAGAGTTGCTAGAGTATGGCAAATCAGGCATGCTTGTACCCCACGTAGTAATACCACGTTCAAGAGATGTAGCACCATTGTCAATCATGTAGAGGTAACCGTTACGACCAATACGAAGTCGGTCGTTACTGTCATCACCATCGAAAGACTTCTGGAAGTAATCGAAAGTAAATCCAGAAGGCAGGTCAATGTTGGCGTTACATCCGGTCTTGTATTGGTTCCAGTAGTAACTGTAAGAACAATAGTAACCAGTTGGTGAACCGCCAGATGAACCAGAGATAACCTGAGCTGCGTTGGTTACAGGCTTGATGCCTGTTGAGAACGCTTCGTATCCGTGATCGTTTCCATCAGTTGAAATTCTGAAGTTGGATGAGTGCGGGTTGTTACCAGCCATGTATCCAGCACCAGGGTTTCGCATGGTGTCACCCTTAGTTCGAGTGTGATCCATGTAACCGACTGTAGCGTAATCGTAGTAAGCAGCACAACCTGAGTCGTACTTGAATTCGATTTCGTTTGTTACGTCATAGAAGATAACTTGGTAATCACAAAGGTATTGTGTATTGTATCCCATATCTCTCCATTCGACGATAAGCATCATGTTAGGATCGCCAACTTCGAAGGTATTCGATGTTGTAGTTTCTGAGTTTGGCGTTGTTGAGACTGTCGACTCGTCTGCAGATGTAGCGTGGTATTCGACATAGTCTCCACGTTCGAAAGTGGTTACAGTTGCAGCCCAGTCACATGTACCAGCAGCACATTCAGATCGTGTCTTGCCTACAGGAGACAAGAGAATCGATGTTGTGCTTCCATTGTTTACAGAGTAATGCAATGTAGGCCCTTCGTTCAATGTTTGATTCACATTCAATCCAGATGGTGGATCTCCCGCATCTGCGATAGTGTAGGTGAACGTTCGACTCTTGCTGTGAGAATCACGCAAGACTGAATGGTCCATGTCAGGCGCCATTGTATCCGGTGTAGGTGCAACCTTTCCAACCTTGTATGTGATTGAACCAGATGTTGCCATTCGTCCGTAATATCCAGCGCTTAGAGCAACACCGGACCACTTGTAAGAAGAGGTTTGGTATGCGTAGTAGTAACCAGTGTTACAACGAGCGTTGGAGGAACTGGAACGATAGAAGTAGTAGAAACCGTTTGTTCCTACACAGAGCCAGTTAGCCTTGGAAGTACTGTATCCAGTACCGTTCCAGGTGATCTTACCGAAAGTTCCGGTAATGTCTCCCGGGATAGGGACGTTGTAAGCTGCTGTGTATCCATAAGTGGATACAGAGGAGGCTTGACTGCCTCCAGCAAGTGCGCCAGTTTCGATTTCAGGTGTTGAATCACCGATACCGACCATACCCCATGCGTTGTCGCCTGAGTCATAGTGGAAGATGATGTTCATCTGAGGTCCATTCTTTGCGCTGATTGCGAGGTATCCGCCATCGCCTTGATGGAGTTCATCAAGACCAGATTGGGTTCCGCCGTATCCGTTGTATCCGCCACTAGGTGTTGTGGTCCACTGCAACTTCCACTGCGAGTAGAAGTAATATGAGGAAGCGTAGAAACATGAGTAACTACCAGTACCACAGCTAGAGACGTCCCACTCGAAGAGGTACTCATCGGAGTGGTCGTAATAGGTCATCTGTCTGTCGTGGAATCCTTGCGGGGTGTAATAACTACCCGAGTGGACATCCGTTGTCAGAACTGTGAACTTCTTTGCATCTCCAGCATTTGTGATATCGTCAACAAAGAAGTAGTAAGCGTTGCTCTCCACCCATGTTCCTGGTGCTGAATTGCTTGCAGGTGGTGCAGGATCATATCCTACGTTAGCTCCACCGGCGCTGTTCAGGTCTTGGAAGTTCCAATAGTACTCGACGTAATCGCCTGCGCTAAGATCTGAAGTTGTAGCCTTGAATCGGCATTCACTTGCAGAAGATGTGCAGGTTTGGATTGTCGTTGCACTGACGGAGGTCCATGAACCGTTGTTGACGCTGTAGGACATTGTCACACCGTTGGTCGATGTGGTGTCGATTCCCGACAGGTCAGTTAGTGTTGTGAAGAAAGTTCTTTCGCCTTCAACATATGAAGTCAATCCGCTGTATGGAACGTGACTGGAGGTTGGGGCATCCGAGTCAGAGCCACCGGAGTAAATTACTTCCAGATAGCTGTTTGATCCACCAGAATTGTAAGAGCGGGTGTATACGTATATGGCTGAAGTCATATCAGCACCCATTCCAACTGTTCCGGAATTTGATTGTGCGTTAATGATGTAGTTGTGGTTACCAGTGCTTGAGGAACAAGCGGTACCTGCAGAGTTAGAGTTGTCACAGAGTTCTGCGGTCTTCCAACCAGTTCCTTGGGAGTATGTTGCAGTAGCTGCAGAGTTACCAATTGAAGAAATCAATTTTCGCTCGTTCGTGTTGGAGTTGGAACCAGACAGAAGGTTACTTCCAATAGATCCTGAACATGTGGCTGAAGTGATACCATAGTTGTAGCGTACGTCAGTTCCACAGGCTTCCAGTACTCTGGCAGTGATAGCAGTGTTTGAAGAACTTCCATATGCGTAATTGACGTATTGCTTCCAATTTACTTCTTCGACTGTAGCACCTGATGGTAGGGCAGAAGCCGATGTGAAGGTGTACTTGTGCCATGGCACGTAATAGTAGGAAGAGTAGTATCTGTAGAGGTAACCGTATGTGTTGTCGTAACAGTATCCATAGTAGACGTAGCAATATCCACGGGCTCCACTATTGACCTTGATGGTTGGGTCAAGAGCGAGTGGGAACACTCGGTCTTCGGACATCAACCAATCTGTGTCGACTGCGGTGGTAAGGAGAACCATTGGACCGTATACTTGCACGAAATATGTGCCGATGTAAGGTTCAGTGCTCGATTCTTCCAAAACGACAGGCTCAGGGATGGTGGCCAGAAGTTCACCGGTTTCAGTAGAGCGGATTTCGAGTTCACCTTGTGTTGTGGTGATTTCCTCGCCAAGAGGTACTCCGTCTAAGTAGAGGCCATAGCCCATTGGAAGACGGATTGTTTCAGTCATACCAAAGTATGCTGCGACCTCGTCGAGGACCGGACGCTCTTCAATGATCAGGTTTTGCTTGACTTGGTTGGTTTCAACCGAGTAGTCAATAGCAAATCCTTCAGCAAGAGGGTATCGGATTACGTTACCGCCGACTTCAACATCGCCCATAGCAGGAGCAGCCTGGTATGGCATAGGAGCCGTTCCAGTGATGTCGATTGTCATGAGGATAGGGTTCAGACCAGTGATGATTGGATCAACAAACTGGTTAGGCTGGACACTTACACCCTCTGAAAGTTCAGCACCAAAGGTGGTTGTGAAGGTATTCTCCTTTACTTCCCATCCATTCGGTGTCGCCATGATGTTGAGGTTAATGTCCTCAAAGGCGCCACTATCAGCAAGGTAATGCACAGGCTCATCACTTGTGAGTTGTGCTATTTTTCCATCCTCAGTAAGGAAGGCCTTTGTGTTCGCTTGCCTCATTCCCAGTAATTCCTGGGTGGGGTCGTACTCATAGGTCGTTTGTTCGATGGTGGCTGGGAGCTTGAAGAAATCATCAATATCATTTGAGATTTCTGCAACACTCACAGTATCGGTCGTTGTGTTATCTACTAGGCTTGTCATTGGCATAAATGCCATCAAAGCACATAGTAGAACGGCAATACCGATTCCACCAATTGCGGTTTTCTTTTTATTATTCTTGTTTCCCAACATTGTCATTCACTCTACACGGACTGTATGCAAGTGCAACCACGTCCTCCGCTACTTATAGGAATTGGGGTACAAAATCTTTGAATCAATTGTTTAAAAGTGTAAATTAAACAGGATACTGCGTAACATTTCACGAACTGATTAGTACAAACAATTTGTAAAATGAACAATCTATTTAATTCTGTTTTTACGATTTAACAAATACGATCTTACACAGGTTTTTTACCAGCTCTTGTGGCTTCAAAATAAAAAAAGGCCGAGGAGGGCGCCAGAACGCCCTCCCCGGCGGCTTCTGTACACAATGTGTGCACAGATTACGACGGAAGACTACAGAGTGTTGAATCAGTAATCCCAGTCTTTGTCTTCGCCTTCGTTTCCGCCTCGTGAGAGGATGAAAGCCCCAGCGATGAATGCTATGACGACAACGCCGCCAATAGCACCCCAGGTCCAGCCTGGGAGTTCTCCACTTTCTTTGTCATCTCCATCAGTGGAGTTTGTGTCGGATGTTCCACCGGCATTCTCCTTGAGGAACGATGCATCGGCACCTGAATCGGAGTTCGAACCTGCGTACGCCTTGTTTCCAAGAGCGTCGACTGGTACGACAACGAAGTAGACAGTGTATTGTCCAGGGCTTGTGCTCATCATGACATCTGCAGTAGTTGTTTCAACATCGGCTGTTGGAACACAGTTTGATGGCATCTCAGCGGCTGTGAATGATTCACGGTTCTGAGAACAAACATGCCATACTGCTACATCTGCTAGGTCGCCAGTGGTCTCCCAAGAGAGTGTCCACTTGTCACCAGCTTCAGTAACGGTAACTCCAGTTGCTGCGGCTGCTCCGTCAACTGCACTGTCTGCGACGACTGTTGCAGTTCCAACAGGAGTGCTGCAGAGTCCATCGTTGTTGCAGATTGCGATATCGATGGTGTAAGAGACACTATGTTCAGTATCACTGTATGTGTACATGAATTGATCAGAAGCCAAATCGATTTCGAAGATATCTGAATCTGCACTGTTTGAAACGCTGATTGAGAACTTCTCATCGGAAAGCATTGTACCAGTTGTACCCCAGTTCATTGAGATTCCACCGTTGTATTCTGCGTTAGCACTGAATCCACTGATCGATGCACTTGGTGCGTCCTTTGATTGCAAAGGAGCATCAATGAGCAAGAATTGGCCAGCTGGCAATACAGGTCCAGATAGAACCGCTGATAGAACCGACTTGGTTGAATCTTCTTCACTGTTTAATGCACCATCTGCAAGGAGTTGAGTCAAGGTAGCACTCTTACAGTTTGTAGTGAACCACAGAGACGATGCTCCAAGGCCAGAGTCGAAGACGATGTCCATGCTGTGAGCAAGAACGTCATTGGCTGCATAGGTTGTCACTGGGTTGTAGTCAATAACTGCAACAGGGGTGTAATCACCGGAGAGTACGCCACCTGATGAATCAGGAAGAGTAATTTTTTCGCAGGTTGTGGTAT
>CALBJF010000335.1 GCA_937892665.1 uncultured euryarchaeote
GCTGCAACAAGCATCAGAATGGGTGAGCACAATGTTGTTATCGCAGGCGGGATGGAAAGCATGTCGAATGCTCCACAATTGCTCATGGGTCAACGAAAAGGAAAGAAAATGGGCGATTCCAAACTTATCGATTCAATGATTCATGACGGACTATGGGATGTTTACAACAACATGCACATGGGCAACACTGGAGAAGTCGTTTCACGTGAATGCTCGATCGACAGAAGTCAAGCAGATGCTTTCTCTGTTCAAAGTCACATGAAGGCTGCCAAAGCCTGGGACGAAGGGTGGTTCGATTGGGAGACATTTGCTCTTGAAATCCCTCAACGCAGAGGCGATTCACTCCTTCTGGAACGAGATGAAGGAATTCGTGCAGATTCATCGATTGAACATCTGTCAACACTCCGGACAGTCTTCGATAAAGACGGAATCGTAACTGCTGGAAATGCAAGCACACTCAATGATGGAGCCAGCGCAGTTCTTGTAACAAGTGAAGAGTTTGCTAAAGCACAGGGATGGGAGATTATCGCAACTATCGAAGACTATTGTACTGCAGGTGTTGAGCCAGAGCGTGTAATGAGCGCTCCGATTCCTGCTGTCAAGGATTTGCTTGAACGAAATAATCTCAACGTTTTGGATGTTGATGTTTACGAACACAACGAAGCGTTCGCTTCAGCATCATGTGCCGTCGCTCAAGAAGTCGGTATTCCTCATGACAGATTCAACCTACATGGCGGAGCAGTCAGTCTTGGTCATCCTCTGGGATCCAGTGGGACACGTTGCCTCATTACCATGCTTGGCGTTATGCGAAGGCTTGATTCAAAGTCAGGAATTGTAACGCTTTGCCTTGGTGGCGGTAATGCTGTTGCCATGTATGTTCGCAGATGAAGCCAATCGTTGGGTTCATTGCTTGGGAGTGCGTAGGTTGAATCATGCGCTGGCTTGTAGGAGTGTTGCTCGTGTTGGTACTTGTCGTACCAACAGCGACTGCATGTGAAACTGAAGCGGCTCGTTTGCTCAGTGGAAAATTCCCCTCTCCAACTGGAATCTCTCCAGATAAGGATGAATCGATTCGAGAGGCTGTTCGATTGGGAAGTATCGGTCAAGAGACTGCTAGACATACGCTATGGCGTGTATTGATGGGAGAGGTTTTGACTGAAGAAGAAGTAGCCGCCGAGATTGATAGAGCGATGATTGAAAATGGTTCTAACCCAGATTGGCCAAGTTTCGAAACCATTGTTGCTTCCGGTTCAAATGGAGCCATTCCTCACGGTGATCCTGATAATGATGGAGCAGGACCTAAGGTTGTCGAAGTTGGAGATATCGTCGTTGTTGACCTTGGAGCACGCGTTAACGACTGGGTAAGCGATATCACGAGAACGTACAGCGTTGGTCCAACTACAAATGAAACGATTATTGAAGTGTATATGGCCGTATATGATGCACAAAACGTAACATTCCCTGTCATCGAAGCAGGTACGCCTGCATGGCTTATTGATGATTTAGCGCGTAATCATATCGAAGAGCAAGGCTATGGAGACTATTTCATTCACAGCACTGGTCACGGGTATGGGGTTTGTGTCCATGAACCCCCTCTTCTCTCAAGCGGAACAGACGATCCATTGTTTGGATTGTCCTACAATCAACAACCGCTTGCAGTATGGGACGCTATTACCATTGAACCAGGAATCTACCTTGACGGTTGGTTTGGTGTTCGAATTGAGGATGATTTCCTTGTAAATCAAGAGAATCATGAATTCCTAACAGCAGATTTGCCAAGAGACCTTGATTGGTTCATGATCAAGGCAGATGATTATCCACAATCAGATATGGGCTCGGCCGATGGTTCAGATTCAGATGAGGCATCTGAAACACTTCCATTCCCAATTGGAATGGTTCAAACGATGATGCTTCTTACCATCGTTGCATCAGCTTTTGTTCGAAACGAGAATGAAGATTAATCATTCTTCTTCTGCTGTCCCTTCACGGAATGGACTGAAGATACCAACATCTTCAATGATTTCAGAGGGGCCTGGAAGAATGGACAATATATCGTCAGTTCGTAATCCAGTCGCTTTGTAGATTCTATTGGCCAGGGTTTCTTTCTTGATTAGACCAGGTGATAGTATTGCAAATCGTTCGCATCGTTCTTTGATTGTTGAAACAGTGCCTCCAAGAAGCAGTGGAACTCCATTGATTGCAACAAGGCCAACCGCCATCTGGACATCTAAATCCTTGAACCATTGACGCTGTCCACGAACAATGAATGCTCCCTTCCCGACATATTCGCCTGTCTGTGCAGACTTGGATACTTGAGCAGGCTTTACTGCGAAGACAGTTCCATGAGCGCCACCACCATTCCACGCTCGACTCCAGCATAGAGCGAGTGTAGCAGCCTCTTCCAATTTTTCGTCTGTGATTCTCTCATCACCGAGTTTATCGACGATACGGTAGGAAGCAACTCCCGGTGGTAATTGCTCAAATGGTTCTTTATCGATTGCAAACCCTTGTGTTGCTCGAAGACTACAGCTCGGAGCGCCATGGATATCTGCGTGGAGGTACATATCTCCACCTGAAAGGTGCTTTTTGACAATCGCATCATTACCTTTCGCATCTTTGCCTCCAACCAGTAAATGGCCTCCAGAAATGATGCTCCAGCGATGTTGCTCAAACCACAATCGCTTACTTCGACGAACTGTTTGAAGGCGCCCACTTGCCTGTTGCTTTGCTTCCTTCTTCTGGGCTCTCTTGAATTCTACTTTCGTATCAGCCAATGCTTTCGTCGCTCCAGAAGTTTTGTATTTCTGTTTCCGAGCAGATTCAAAATACCGTTGTGCATTCTGATGAACGGTTTCATCAAGAGAGAGGGTGAAGGCAAGTCCTGGTTCTCCGTTCTCATTTGGAAGGCGAACCATCATTGTACGTTCCGCAGGATTGCCCGAATCTACCCACGGGTTTTCTTTTAATCCAGATAGAATTGATTTCCAACCTTTTGCTTCAAGTGCTTCATTCGCTTGTTGTAAAATTGTTTCAACATGCGTCCAATTCGATTGAATCGCGTGACCAATCGCTTGCTGTTTCTCGATCTTCTTTGCAAAGCCTTCGAGGGCTTTTTCTTGCTGGTTTAATCGCCGTTCAAGGCGCTCAACATTTGTTGAATGGCCTCGTCCAGGTGCAGCGGCATCGAGCTTCTCTCGCTCACGACGCGCCAATGCATTTGCATCGTGATGGCCTTTCCAAGCATCAATGGTCGATGTAAGTGTTGGATATTCGATGTAAATTGACGCTGAATGCGATGGTAATAAGAGAGGTGTAGCTTCTTTTGCAGCCTCTCGAATCACACCATTTGCAGCAGCATCATGTCCTTTCATTGAAGCGATGGTTTGCAGCGCCTCAGCAGTATGTTCTTCAGTCGGTTTTACAATAAGATAGCCTTGTTTTGAAGATTTTAATTCATCTAAGAAATGGGTCAGAGAGTCATGAACGACACGTGCATCTGCATCGGTAGTTGGACTGTTTGGCTCAAGACCAGCATGTTCGCATACAGCGTTGGCATAAACGCCCCCAAGATTGATCTTGCCTCCGAGGGTTGAAACTAAGTCCCGGTCAGAAGCTGAAAATATATCGTTGATTACTTCTGGAGTTAGCGTGTATGGGTCCATTGCAGCAGGTGGAGGAATGTACACCTCTCCTTTCTTGATGGTTCTTCCAGCATAACTTGCATGGGTAAGAGGCTGAATGATGACATCATCTTCATCCATGAGAATGACATTTCCATCTCGAAATAATTCAACACTGAGAGAACGTTTTCCATGCTTTGTATCGAATCTAAGAAGAAGAACTCGATCGAAACCGAGTTGTTCAACACCTGTTAGTCGTGCATTCTTGAGATGTTTACGTAGGACCATTGCAAATGGAGGGGGCGTCATAGGCATGGGACGGTCTCTTTGAGAAGTGTATACTCGTTGTCCCCGAACGATAACCAAATCAAATTGGTCAGATTCTTTTGGATTGATACGGAGAACAATTTGTTCGTAATGAGGCATGTAGGCTTTCTTGATGTATGCCCCTGCCCATGAATCAAGTTCTTGCGAAACAGCCCGAACGTCGAACCCAGTCATTGATGCCTTCATTTCAATCCCCTCTACTCTTCAAAACGTAACAATACTTTGCCGATGTTTTTCCCGTCATGTATGTATTGGTGAGCCTCTGCAACATCTCGAGCATCAAAAACAGAATCAATAATCGGCGCTAACGCCCCTTCTTTAATTCCATTAACAATGCGTTCCATTTGCTCAGTCATGACATCTTCATCAGGCCACGTCCCCATGTGAACACCAAAGACACCTTGATTTCTCGACATCATTTTCATCGGGTCAAAACGAGGACGTTTTCTAAAAGCAAAGAAGGCTTTGAGAAGAGAACGCTTTGAAGAAGGAGCAGCAGAAGACATTCCGTACGTGTACAGTTTTCCTCCATGGGCTAAGACCGATAGGCTTCGCTTGAGATGATCGCCGCCAATTGGGTCGAGAATGTGATCAACACCCTTTCCGTCGGTTGCCTTTTTGATGATATTTACAAAATCTTCATTGTGTCGATCGATTGCAGTTGCCCCATATGATTGGATAATTTCGGCTTTAGCAGAAGATGCAGTTGACCAGACATTATCCACTCCAGCCCATTTACAGAGTTGGAGAGCAGCAGTTCCTACACCGCCGCCACCACCGTGAATGAGAACCGAATCTGTGGGTTTTAGATTTCCAAGATGATGGAGCATGTGATGGGCTGTGATGTACGTTACAGGCATTGATGCAGCAGCCTCGAGAGTCATTTCGTCAGGAATTGGAATGAGACGAGATACTTCCGTAACGACGTGGGTTGCTTGGCCACCAGTCCTCATCATACCGACAACTCGTTGTCCAACTTGGAATCCTTCAACATCGCTTCCTAGAGCGTGGATAACACCACTGACTTCGTATCCAGGAGTGAAAGGAAACGGAGGTCTTGGCTGATAGAAACCCATACGCATGAGCGTGTCTGCAAAGTTAATACCAGCAAAATGAACCTGAATACAGACTTCATTTTTCTCTGGAATTGGAATCTCAATATCTTGGAGATCTAAGACCGATGGAGATCCAGGTTTCGTAATTACTACTCTATATGGCATTCATTCAACTCCTTTAGGGTTCCATTCATTCGATTGTTTTTCAACAAGCCCCATTCGTTCATGTGAGAGTAAATGGGCAAGTGTTTGGTCTTGAGCAAGACCGGGATGTGCGTCAGGTGAATCAGAATAAGCCATAGTAGCAATGGCTGAAATTGTCTTGTGACCAAATTTTACTGCTTCGAGTACCTTGAGATGGCGTTGCTTTCTATGCTTGATGTAGTAAGAGAGTGTTTGCTCAGGCAATGGTATGACCGGACCATGGCTTGGGAATAAGAGATGAGGTTTCAACTCTCGTAGACGCTCCAATTGCTCAATGTAAACATCCATATCTCCAGTACCAGGGGGAATCAAGATGGTTCCAATCCCAGCAACCATGTCTCCAGCAACAATACCTGCAGGTGATGAGAGACAAACGTGGCCTGGATGGTGACCTGGTGTAATGAGAACCGTCCATTCCTGTTTTCCGAGTTGAAGTATGTCGCCATCGTTGAGTATACGATTACATGTCACGGTTTTGGAGGTGTATTCACTTCCCCAAGTAGGAACATCAAACGCTTCTCGAAGTAAATCCATATCTCCGATATGGTCTCCGTGTGAATGAGTGAATAACAGAGCAATCAATTCACCTTTGTGTCTGTCAACAGCTTCTGCTAATTCCTCCATACCTTCTCTCATGTGACAGGCAGGGTCAACCAGAACAAATTCGCCCTCAGGATCGCCAACAAGGTATGCATTGGTATGATCGGCAGGTGGAAGTGTTGCAGTTTTCACTGGAACGACTTCAACACCATGGGCAAAGAGAATCGACCGACGTCCTGGTTGCCGTCGTTGTAAATCTTCAGCCGTTTGAATCATATCACCTTCAAACCGTTTCAAGGTTCGATCAAGTTCCATCAAAAGTGTGACTACAGGCGGTGCAACTCGGATTTCATTCCGAGACCAACGTTGAATCATATCAGTAGGTTTCATCCATTCGAATGCAGTAAATTCTGTTTGAAGTTCTAAAGATGGATTAAAATCATCGTCCCCAATGTGAAGATGGAAGAACGTATTCTCAAATTGAACTGGACCAAACGGCGGAGTTGTACGACTTGAAATATGTCGTAAACACGAGGTATCAGTGACAATGTCTTCATTTGATATTGCTGCTAAGAAAGCCTTCTTATCAGTGAGAATGCGTTCACGAAGTGAGGAATCCACAGGTTGCAAAGCGTTTCCAGATGGGACCACACCCAACTCCTCGGACATTTCACGAACAACAGCAACAATGGCTGAGTCTTGAGCCCCAGAATTATTCGAAATAAACTCTGTAGCCTCTTTGTCTGAACGAGATACGCCACCGCCAGGGAATGCCCAGTAGCCAGGGAACGCTCTCATTGTTTCAGATCGTCGTCCCAGGAGGACTTCAACACCGTTTTCACCATCGCGTGTCAGAGTTAAGGTTACTGAGGGCCTTGGAGATTTCCTCGCAAATGCAGGAAGGTTGAGACCCTCCGGTACCTCGCTCATGTTCCACCCTAAGGGTGGACTGCTTCAAGCCTTTGTGACTTCACTCATTGCGTCGAATGAATGCAGCTCCAAGGAGTGCAAGCATTCCAACAAG
>CALBJF010000336.1 GCA_937892665.1 uncultured euryarchaeote
GACATACCCACACTCAAGGCGTTACTCGAACATACAGTGAAACATCACTTCCCTGGTCATGATGTGACGAATGACGTAGGGCGAGTGAAATGGCTGAATCACGTTGCAGAGCAAACAGCTTTGATGATTTCTCACTGGATGAGAGTTGGGTTTGTTCATGGAGTTATGAATACTGACAACATGTCAATTCATGGTCTTACAATCGATTATGGCCCTTATGGTTGGTTGGAAGACTACAATCCAGGATGGACGCCCAATACAACGGATCTGCGTACTCGACGTTATCGATACGGACAACAGCCACAAATTGGTGCATGGAATGTAGCCCGCTTGCTCGAAGCCATGGTTCCACTTATGGATGAACCAGAATCATTGCACGATGTACTCGAGGGGTATACAAATGCATATTCCACGTTTCAAAATGAAATGTGGGCATCTAAACTTGGTTTGGACGAATTTAGAAGTGATGATGAATCTTTGATTCGGGATCTCAATGAGTTGCTTCAACAAGTCGAAACAGACATGACGTTATTTTTCCGATTACTCTCTTCGATTCAAGAACCAACAGTTCTTTCTTTATCTGATGCATTTTATGCTACTGATACTATTCCAACAGATGAATGGAATGCGTGGCTTTCGAAATGGTGGGTGCGAGTTAATTCGCATCCCAATAGAGATGCTATGCGCTCTTCTAACCCGAAGTATGTTCTACGAAACTGGATGGCTCAGTTAGCTATCGATGCGGCAGAATCAGGAGATATTTCCGTTTGTGAGGAACTCTATACGTTGCTCAAAAATCCATACGATGAACAAGTCGAGTTTGAAGAGAAGTGGTTCCAAAAACGACCAGAATGGGCTCGTCATAAAGTCGGCTGCTCGATGTTATCTTGCTCGAGTTAAGACTTGCTGAAGAGAACTTAATCCTCTTTCATAGAGGAACTGCTATGAACAAACGAAGTTCACCGCTGTTTAATGAAGATTAGGCTCCATCAATTCCTCTCAAAATGCGGAGAGTTTTCATCCAAAGGGGATGTCAAAAAAGCCATTTGGGATGGAGATGTAACGGTAAATGATTCTATCGTCAAGAATATTGCTTACGAATTTAATCCGGCTAAACGTTCTGTGAAATACAGAGGTACTGAATTATTCCTCCCTTCCAATAATCTCTATTTTCTTCTTAACAAACCTGCTGGATATATCTGTTCGCGATTAAATTCACAGGAACTTGAACTCAACAAGACCTCTGTGTATGAACTCTTTCGAGATGCAGTAGATCCCTCTGTTTATGAGACACTGGTCACCGTTGGAAGGCTTGATGAAGAGACAACGGGGTTTCTTTTGGTTACAACTGATGGGAAATTAGTCCATTCAATTACAGATCCCGATAAGAACATAAGGAAAACGTATCGGGTTGAAACTGAATCCAAAATCACTGAACGACAACTTGAATCGATACGAAAAGGTGTATCCGTTTCTGTTGTAGAATACGGTTCTCGTGAAGAGTTTAGAACTCGTCCAGCAATCATCGACTTGGAACATAAGTCATGTGCAATACTCACCATTGATGAAGGCAAGAAACGTCAGATACGAAGGATGTTTACTTCACTTGATAACCATGTCACTCAATTGCATCGCCTCGGTACTGAAGGTATGCAGTTGGACGATTTTAATCTTGATGAGGGAGAGTTTTGCCTCGTAACCCGTGATGAAATTAATCAAGCCATATTCTCTTGAAGAATTGTGAAACTCCCTTAGAGCACTCGGTTGATGAGATCAATTGAATACCGTATTCCTATGATGAAAAGGATT
>CALBJF010000337.1 GCA_937892665.1 uncultured euryarchaeote
GATCTTTTCCGGCTTGTTCCCAGGCGATGCGCATCAATTGTTTCTTTGCAACACGGATTCTCATGTTACTTCGTAGATCATTGCGCATTCCGATCATTGAATCAGCAGGAACGCCGTGAATATCAATAACAGCTAGTGTTTCGCCATTGTTGATAACTTCAAGAAGATCGTTGACAGCATCACGCTTCCAACTCATGACCTTTGGAATCACAGTTCCACCTCCACTCGAGTTGAAGGACCCATAGTTGTCTTGATGAAGAGGGAACGGATGTTACCTGCTCCTCGTTCGAGACGGCCGATGACACGGTTGTAGACTTCCATAGCGTTAGCGAGGAGTTCTTCTTGTGTTTGACCAACAGTTCCAATGGTTGAGTGGAAAGTCATCTTGTCGCCAGATTTGACGACGACAGTTGTTTTCAGACCTGTTGCGATAGCCGCTGGGTCAAGTGTTGGAGGGACTGGACGAGGCATTTTTCCTCGTGGACCGAGAACTGTACCGAGGTATCGTCCGATGAGCCCCATGTGTGGAACTTCTGAAAGGAAGAAATCGAATTGGTTTCCCACCTTCTTAGCGCGACCTTTGTTGCCACCAAGTTCTTCGATTTCAGGTGGAGTGATGACGTGAATACCAGCTTCACGAGCACGAGTTGCTGCTTCACCAGCAGCAAACATTGCGATTCGAACATCCCGTCCACGGCCGGATGGAAGGCGAACTTCCTCCTTGATACGGTTAGTTGGGTTCTTCAAATCGACATCCTTGATTGTAAATTGGATGTCCATTGATTCAACGAATTTACGCTCAGGAGCGTTTTCGATGGCTTCTTTGATGGCATTATTGATGTTTTCTTCCATAGTATTTCACCTCTGCAGTCGGCGAGGTTTTCACCTCTCCTGCGGTTCGTGATTTGTTCAGTTAAATCGCTCGTCCCATTCTCCTTTGCTAATGATTTCGAGGGCTTCAACTGCCCAATGACCATCGATTTTGACGCGCATGGAGACACAAGTTCCGATGATTTCTCGGGTTTGTGCCTTCAGGTCAGATCCGGTCAAGTGGCCGAGACCTGCTTTCTCGCGAGCAACTTCCATTGCTTTTTCGAGAGGCAAATCTTCGACAGCGGCGTCGAGACTACCATTGCACTTTTGGACACCCAAGGCTTTGATTATTAGCTTCGAGGTCCATGGCTTTGGCATTCTTACAACTCCTTCCTTACGAACGTAGGTAACCTAGCGACCAAACTCCCCTATTTAATCGCGCCGCGCCATATGTTACTCTGGTAGTGTTGAAATTGTTCTCTCTTTCGTCAAAACATTGTACCACTTCTCTTAATATGGAAACGGCCAACGGGGATTTATGTCGCACTTCACGCGTTTCGCAAGTATCTTCATGGTTGCCATGCTGTTTACAATTATCCCTTCTATTGATGCTAATTCATCAGGTAAGATTGGGCAGAGCAGCAGTGGCTGTAACTGCCACAGTACAGATGCAATGATCGTACCATCAATGACTGGTTTGCCTTCCCAATACACACCCGGTGCTACGTATTCCCTCACATGGACAAGCAGCAGTATGTCCTCCAGCGGGCAAGGTGGATTCAATCTTGACGCTTCGGCAGGGACATGGTCAAATCTTGGTAATCAAGTGAAGATTCTCAATGGAGAACTCACTCACAGTAACGATGGCCAACGCTCCTGGACTGCTGACTGGACTGCTCCTGCAATTGGAACTGGTGATGTTACATTCAAACTAGCGGTTCTGTTTGCAAACGCAAACTCACAAAGCTCAGGCGATAATTGGGGCACAAACCAATTCGCTGTTCCTGAAGGTGCACCAGCACCAAATACACCGCCAACTGTATCGAACGTAGCATTAACTCCGAACGGCGATGTTACATCTGCTCAATCCTTTACAGTCAGTTACACATTCTCCGATAACGATGGCGATCAAGAAGGTCCAACGCAGGTTCGTTGGTTTATTGATGGAAATCCAGCTCCTGCTCATAACGATGCAAAGACAATTACAGGCTCTTCAACTTCCGTTGGGGAAACATGGACTGTAGAAATCACCCCTCACGACGGGACTGAACTCGGCCCAATTGCACAGTGCCCAGATAGTGTTACCATTGTCGATGCTGACTCAGACAATGATGGTACTCCCGATGGACAAGATGCCTTCCCGGACGATCCTACTGAAACCGTCGATACAGATGGTGATGGAACCGGTGATAACGCGGACGCATTCCCGAACGATTCTACTGAAACCGTCGATACAGATGGCGATGGTACTGGAGACAATGCGGACGCATTCCCGAACGATTCTACTGAAACTTCTGATTCCGATGGCGATACTGTTGGCGACAATGCGGATGCCTTCCCTACTGACCCTACTGAAACAACTGATTCAGATGGCGATACTGTTGGTGACAATGCAGATGCATTCCCGAACGACCCAAGTGAGACAACTGACTCAGATGGCGACACTGTCGGTGACAATGCAGACGCATTCCCTAATGATCCTACTGAAACAGCAGATACTGATGGCGACACCGTCGGAGATAACACCGACGCATTCCCCAACGATGCTGCCGAGTCGGTAGATACTGACGAAGATGGAGTTGGAGACAATGGCGATTGGGCACCTGCAGACCCCACTGAATCTGCGGACACTGATGGCGATGATGTTGGTGACAATGCAGACGTCTTCCCTACGGATGCGACTGAATCGAGTGATGCTGACCAAGATATGATTGGAGATAACGCAGATACTGATGACGACAACGATGGTTTGTTGGATACTGAAGAAGCAACAATCGGTACAGATCCTTTCGATGAAGAC
>CALBJF010000338.1 GCA_937892665.1 uncultured euryarchaeote
ATGGTTATGAAAAGGATGCCAAGGTGAGTTCCTTCATCGCCGGATTGTTCCTCACCCACAAGGGAATTGCATCAATTACGCAAGGAAATGGGATTACTGACATCATTATGATTGAAGACCTCTGGCCACAATTAGGTACCTTTGCCGAAGTTATCGAAGCGAGTCAGGAAGAAGATCAAGTTTCACAAACAAATCGTGAAGATGCCAAAACGGGTTCAATACTTCATGCTGAGAGATTGCAATTAAGGGCGGAGAAGGCTCGCGAGGCAGAAGAAAAACAGCGACAAAAGAAGGAGAAGGCACTTCTTCATGAAGAAAATAAAATCAATGAAAATCTTGACTGGCTTGTTGAATGAGGTGATAATATGACAGAATTAGCATTAGAAACCCTCTTGGAAGCCACCTTGTTTGGATCAGGTAAATCGATGTCAATCTCAGAACTTGCGGAATCTCTTGGATATGAGCAAGAAGAGATTACAGAATCGTTGTCTACTCTTCAAGGAACTATGAAGCGAAGACGAGGAGGCGCTTTGCGTCTTGTCGAAATTGGTGGTAAATGGGCAATGGAGGTTCGTAATGAAGTTACAGAACATCTTCCTGCAAGCACCAAGACGGACATGCCCAAGAAGTTACTCAAGGCTGCTGCTTTGATTGCCTATCATCAACCAATGCACCAATCAAGGCTTGTTGAATTACTTGGTCAAAAAGCGTATGATTACGTACGAGAACTTGCCCAATATGGGATGATTCAAAGAAGAAAAGAAGGTAATACTCGTCGCTTGACAACGACACGTCGTTTTTCAGAAGCGTTTGGTTGCCCTCATACCGACCTCCGAAAAGTAAGGAAATGGTTTAGAGAACAAGTTACTGATGCTGGTCTATTCGATGGAATGGAAGAAGTTGATGCATTACAAGAAGTTGGTGAAGATGGACTTATTCAGGCCACTTTACCTTTGGAAGAAGAGTGATCAAGCACGATATGCTTCAAGTATCTCTGAAACTTTCGTCTGAGTAATTGGCCCATCGTGCTCAATCAAGAGCTTCGCAACATCCTCTATTTCATTACCTTCTGCACCAGCACTTACGGCCATATTTCTAGCATGGAGTCTCATGTGGCCTTTTTGTATGCCGCTTGTAGCAAGTGCTCTAAGTGCTCCTAAATTCTGAGCAAGCCCTGCTGCAGCCATCACAGAAGCGAGTTCCTGTGCAGATTCAACACCGAGGATTTCCAGGTTCGTCCGAGCTACAGGATGGACTTTTGATGCACCTCCAACAATTCCAACCGCCATAGGCGTCTCAATAGAACCAACTAGATTGCCTTCAGAATCAAGTTCCCAGTGAGTCATAGAACCATATCTTCCTTGTGAATAGGCAACATATGCGTGGCATCCTGCTTCAATTGCTCTCCAATCTTGACCACACGCAACGGCAACGGCTGATATGCCGTTCATGACGCCTTTGTTATGTGTTGCAGCCCTGTATGGGTCTGCAACTGCAAAATGGTATGCTTCAAGTATGCCTTCAATGATTTTAGAGCCATCGAGTCTTTCTCCAGAGTTACTAATCTCTTCAGGAGTGAAGGTAGCCTTCACTCTTGCAAGCCTTTCTGTGGCAAGATTACTTAGAATTCGTAACAAGGCTCTCCCTTTAGTTATTCTTTCGAGTTCTGGAGCAAGAAGTTCAGCCATTGTATTGACGGCGTTTGCCCCCATTGCATCTCTGCAGTCTACGTGAATATGGACAATAAACATCAGTCCTGAGAGTGTTTCTATGCTTCGAGTAGTGATCTCTTTACATCCTCCTCCGAGACGTACCATGGTCGAAGGTAAACTGTTTGCCAATCTCACTAAGATGTCCTTATTCTCAAGAACTCCCTGCTTTGCCTCCTCATGGTTCTCAATGTCCAGAAGTTGAATCTGAGCAATCATCATCGGTCCATCATTGCTTGAGGTAAACCCTCCATGGACATGGCAACGCTTAGCCATGTTCGAAGCAGCAGCGACAACGCTCGATTCTTCAAGACAAAATGGGACGACGTAGTGCTTTTCATCGATGATGAAGTTTGTTGCAACACCAACTGGGAGTGACATCGTTCCGATGACATTTTCAATCATTCGATCTGCTGCGTTGTCGTCCAGTTCCCCGTTTTCCGCTAACGCAGCAACCTGTTCAGGAAGAAGATTAGAACTTTTCGCGATAAGTTGGCGCCGTTCATCGACAGACAGTTTGTAGAATCCTTTCAAGCGGCTGTTATTGACAGGCATGGTCTCTCTCCTCATGCGAAGCCAGATGTTCTTGAAACATCAACCAATCGGAACAAATTAACGCGTTTAACGCTTAAATTAACGCGTTAGAAAAGCGTTAAGGATGTGTTAATGCCACCTTGTTTGCCATTCC
>CALBJF010000339.1 GCA_937892665.1 uncultured euryarchaeote
AGACTTGAGTTTCCGAGTGTACTAATGCAAGCATCTGGTTGGAAACCACCGCTGTTGTCTCCGAACCCGTCGAAATCTTGGTCAGCCCATTGTGTAACTTCAGAGGGGAATGCATCAGCACCGTTTGAAACAAGCCAAACACCATCTGGATTCGAGTAACCGTCTCCGTCACTATCAGGACAGCCCGCTCTATCAACAGTCGATGTGCCGTATGTGCTCACACAATCATCGTCATCATCGATGACACCGTCGAGGTCTTCATCCTCTGTGAGATTAACCAATGTTGTTTCCTGATTCAAAGCTAGGGCAAAAAATTGCGGGCCGCGTGGGACATTCGTACCGTTGACATGGACCTCCCAAGTACCCTGAGCAGGGTTTGAAAATTTCAATCCACGAAGGTTGTCAAGATTGTTTGATAATTCAGTCCAAGTTCCTGAAGGGTCTTTTACAGCGAGATCAAGATCGTTCACCAGGTTAGTGGAAGCAACAGTCGTACTTTCTGGATCGGTCCAGGAGAGTACGATATTCAGGTCAGGTGCTGAATTCGGAATGTTGAAACTCCATCCTCTGCTTCCAGATGTTGAGACGCTTTCATCCTCAATGAACGTGGCATTCAATGCGTTTCGCAGATCAACCAACCCCCATCCTTCATGGTTGTTGGGAGCAGTTTCACCAGCACCGTTTGTGGATGAACTGTATTGTCCCATCATATCGTGTGCGCTTGTAGCGAAGATTGCCTTAACCAAAGCCGAACTTGGGTCTTGATGTCCACGATTGTCAATAAGATGCTCGAGTAGAAGAGCAGTTGCTCCAGCAGTTAGAGGTGTTGCCATGCTCGTTCCGCCATAGTATGTGTAGCTTGAGTTGTACGCCATCCATCCAACGGAACTTGCCGATCTTGATTTTGTCGAAAGAATGAATGTACCCGGTGCAGAAATATCGGGTTTTAATCGTCCATCATCGACAGGGCCGCGACTTGAAAATGCAGCCATTCCACTTATGTTATCGGCTCTTAAGTCGTTATATATTGGAGAACTGTATGAACCTCCCCAGATAGAGTTTATTGTCGGGCGATCATTTTCACTTGCCCCGATTGAAAAGACATTCTTTGCAGTTGCTGGGTTTCCTAATGAATCGAAATCAATTTCTCCATTTGAGTTGGCATCTGATCCAGAGTTTCCAGCAGAAAATAAGATGGTCATATTTGTGTAATCTCTGGCTGCTATATCTGCTTGCATTGACCCTAAGCTGTACGCGCCAAAACAAGCGCCGTCACAAGTGTTGCCCCACGAATTGGTGTGGACACGGGAACCATTTTCTGCACCGAATCTAAACAAGTCTGTCTTGTTGGTAGGGATGCCGTTTAGGGTACTTTGCTTGCCGACAGGGTTGTTTGCGCACCACAATCCAACCGATTGAAAATATAGCCTTGCTTCAGGTGCAATGCCCTTGATGTTTCCAGAAGAATCAGTCCCATCTCCTAAGACCGAACCCGCGACGTGGGTTCCGTGTCCATTTGTATCTTCTGCTCCATCATTTGCAGGAGAACCGCATGCAGTGGCTCTTGCTGGCGTCATTGGAAGTGAGACAATATCGACGATATGGTCTCTAAAATCGGGATGCATAGTAGAATCATTTGTGCCACTATCAAGCCCTGAGTCAGCTACGGCTACAATGATACCAGTACCGTCCACATAATTCCATGAAGAATCAATACCACTCATTGTTGCTTGGCTCCACAAATCAGGAGCCTTTAGAACAGAATCTGCTACGTCATTTTGCAACTCATACACAAATTCTTCTTCTAGCCATTCGATTTCATTCTGGTTTGCTAACCAAGAAATTGCAGATGATGAGGGTTCTATGTACACGGTTGCAAATCTCCCGACATGATATGTAACCTCAATATTGTTCATAGAATATATTTCTTCAGGTAATGTTTTGCCGCTTAGAAGTAAATTCACTGGTACCATATCTTGTTGATAGAAGAGGCCTGCAGAGTCGATATTTTCAGTGGTTAATATTCTAGCTAAACCGCGACTCATTTTGTCAGTTG
Source organism: uncultured euryarchaeote (assembly GCA_937892665.1). Taxonomy (GTDB): domain Archaea; phylum Thermoplasmatota; class Poseidoniia; order Poseidoniales; family Poseidoniaceae; genus MGIIa-L2. The sequence continues at coordinate 2,057 of CALBJF010000339.1, forward strand.
GATCAAGTTTCAATATCCCCTCCACTTCCAAGGAATCAAGTTGACTGGTGGAATGTTTATTCAACTTACAATGAAATCCATTGATGGGTATGAATGAGAAGCAGTCAATACCCGCCTCCTTGAGTTCACCTTCCCAATGGGTTGGGACAGGGTATGTGTGAGTTAGGACGTAATAGCCACTGAGTACGCTTTCTTTGGCTCTTTCAGGCCAATCTTCAACAGAAGTAACGGTTGCATCTCGATACAGCAAGTCAATGGTTCCTATGCCATCCTCAGCATCATACCATCCTTCTGCATGGGCTTTGGTCGGATTAATTCCCAATTGGCTGAACATATCAAGTTCGGCATTCGTATCGATAATTATCTCTGGCTGAATGTTGGATTTCGCTGATGTTAAAGGAGCCATCAACTGGACCAGCATAATCGATACAAGGAAGAAAGAAACGCGTATGCGTTGAGCCGCCATGGTTGTATCTTACCATCGGTCACTCATGAATGATTTGCATGCAACCATGTATTTCAATTAACGAGGATTCAAAGGAAATGGGCTGTAGCCTCGGACATGAGAGGAAGAAGCGGGGCACCTCAAGATTCGATGGCACCATCGGAAATTAACGAGAAATCGCAGGTTCTTGGTCGTCAGATTTGGCGTGTTGTTCCTTATGCAAAACGATACCCTCGAAGAGTTTTAGCAGGTGTACTCGGCAACGCAACAGCACGTTTCTTCGATTTAATGCCATTCGTAGCGATTGGTTTAGCAGTTGATTATTTCACAGGTGGTGTTCTGTCAGGACCACAAATCATTCAGGATTTCGTGACCGCGTTTGGTGGAGATCCAGCGATAGGTTATGGTGTATTGATTTTCCTTGGTTTCTTTTGTCTTGCAATTTTCCAAGGTATCTCTGAGTATTCATGGCAAACACTGGGTTACAAGATTCAACACGATTTACGGATGGATGCTACTCGTTCACTCATCGCAATGGAAGCCTCGTATTACGATATGAGACAAACCGGACAGATTATGTCTGTTCTATCGAGCGATGTGAATCAACTTGAGGATGTTGTTTCGGATTCATCTACCTCGATTATACGTATTGTCGTAACATTTCTTACCGCCTTCCTTATTCTTGTCTTTATGTCTTGGAAACTCGCCATTGTCCTTTTTGGCCCGATTATTCTGATCGTTCCTATCGTCTACTGGTTCTCGACAAGCGTACAGCGTAAGTACAGGAAACAACGCGAATCAACCGGAGATATTACTGCAGTAATAGAGAATCTCATTTCAGGAATTGCAGTTGTACAAGCGTACAATGCCGAAGCATGGGAAGCAGAACGTGTTGAACGAGAATCAGGTTCCTACAAAGAACAAGCAATGGAAGCAAGCAAAGATCGTAATCGATTTGTTCCTATGATTTACGTTGTTGCTGGTATTGCGTTCGGTCTTCTTGTTACAGCAGGTGGATGGCTTGCAAAGGAAGGGGAAATTACAACTGGCCAACTTGTAACATTCCTCCTCATCAGTACACGCATGACCATGCCAATGTTCATCTTTGGAATTCTTGTCAATCAACTCCAGCGCGGTGAAGCCGCTGCAAGGCGTGTCTTTGCAGCGATTGATTTGGAACCGACTATTGTCGATGCAGAAGATGCCTCAGCACTTCTTGGACCAATCGAATCGATTGAATTCAAAGATGTTCATTTCACATATCCAAATACATCGACAAAGGTACTCAG
>CALBJF010000340.1 GCA_937892665.1 uncultured euryarchaeote
TAATCCGAGGGAGGAGTTACGAAATATTTTGAATCCCCTTGAACAAGAACTCGGATTTTTCAATATTGAGAATTATGTTCTTCGTTTTTTAGAAGTTGGAAGACCGCCAAATAGAATGCCAGAAGTTGACCGAAGGCTGCATGCGAATTTAGTAGATCATTACTGAACCGGTTAGACTTCTTGCCACGTCGTTCCATTCCACCAGCGTCCACTGCCATCGCTCATTTTTCTCCATGTATGGCCTGATTCATCCGTCCATTCATTGAGCACTGTTGGTTCAATCGTGGAAACTGATTGTGTCACATCCGGAGTAGTTGCTACGGGCAAATCAACCTCATTGTTGTCAGATGTGTGCAGGGAGTCTGCTGTTGATTTTTTCTTAAGCATAAGGAAAGCAACAATTCCAATGATGACGAGTAATCCTGCGGAAAGTGAAATGAGCATGCCACTAAAGCCTCCTTCGTCTTCATCTTCTTTCGAATTATCATTATTAATTTCGGATTCTACAATCTCGTGGAACATGAGGTGAACTTCGAGATCAGTCCCGTCGTATGCATTTGCATAATTGACGGATTGAACGCCTTGGCTCAATCCCGTATTATTGATGATATCGAGGTGAATAATTTCTCGGACGATGTGGGGATAGTTCACTTTGCTATTTGTCCCATCAGGAAATGTGCCGACCTTTTCAACCATCCATATCGAGACATTGAATGAAGAATTCGTCGACTGTTCGATGCTCCAGGAAACAGTCCCGGAATTCGATCCCGTTGCCGTCCATGCGAAAGTAACAAAACCAGCCCCCAAGTTCAGCGATTTTGCTGCTTGTTCAGTATAATCTGCTTCTAGCGAAGTTCCAACAGGAACATTCCCAGATATTGCATAGGTTCCGTTGAACCCTACAATGGGTGGTTTCCATGGTAGGTACGGGTCATAACGCTCTCGGAACTGAGCATCTACTGCTTCTGAACCAAGTGGATCCTCAGGATCGTTGATGTTTCTGTGAACAGAATAGACCTGCATGTTTGAACTGGATGCTACATTTTCGAGAGCATCCTCAACAGCTATGCACTGTCCACACCACGTTGCAGTATAATCTTCAGCGATGGTGGGTAAATCATCTAATGAACTATTCAAAGCAATAGTTTCGTTTGAAAGGCCATGAAGTCCACCAAACAGCATACCAGAATCGAGCTCCTCTACTTCACCCGCTTCTGCTGGGCTGAGAATAGACAAAGCGAAGATGATTGCTAGAATTGCCACTTTAGTACGTGCCATGATTTATGCAGGCCATTCTGCTTAAAGAGACAGCGTATCAAAGTATCAAACCTACAAGTCGAATGCTCCATTATCATAGATTTGACCAGCATCGATAGCAGTAAGGAGTTTCCCCAGTCGAGATTTGACGGCATTTCTGGTTTTGTCAGCAGCACCAGCTATTGCAGTCAATCTATTCTCTGCGACTCCCAACTTCATGCATGTTATTTGGAAAAGCATTGAACATAAAATTCGTGAAGGGACGTTTGGCACAGGTGAATCTCCGATGGTGGGTTCGCCCAACTTGAAGAGTCTTTGATTCAAATCCTCCATAAGTTCATCTTGAACTCCCTTTCCTAAATCAGCAACAACATTTCGCAATCGTTGCTTCATGATTCTGATTTCTTCGGCTCTATTTGCAAGTGCAATTTCTCTTCTGTCCTTTGCAATAGCGATGAGTTTCTTCCCATTCATCTCCACTTTTTCACAGATTGAAAAGTACTTTTCGATGATCTTTGAAGCATCGATAACTTGCTTCATTGAAATGCCAGTATTCTCTAGCATAGCAGCCCAGTCAATACTCATTCCGCCCCATCTTTTCTGGTAAACACGAAGACAACCCAGTGCTAGCAATTTCTCGTTGTGATGGGTATCTGCCCCTCTGGTCTTCATTCGACATACAGAGTTCTTTGGAAGAATGACCTCTTCACCTCCAGCGATGTTCTTCATTTCTGCTAAAACAACCTCATCTTCGATAGGCAGTGTAGCACGTGTAATGGCTTCCTTGGCTTTCATTGCATTCTCAGTTCCACTGAGTCTAACGGCAGCATCCATTGTGGCTTGGACCATTGGGTGGCAATCCTTCGCATCACGGGAGCTGATGTTGCGCAAAATCTTCCACTTACCCTTTGCCTCTTTTTGAGTTCCAATATAGGAGCCCAAACCGTTGCCCTTATTACCAGTCTTAATTTTAGTAACTCTGGTGGTCGGAGTGTTGAAACTGTTTTCTCCCCAGATAGCATTACCATTGTCGTTTTGGTTGTTGGAGACTTGGTGTTCAGCCACCAGTCCACAATCATTGCACACGAGTTCTCCCCGTGCAATGTTCATTTTCATGTCGTTACTTCCGCATTCTTCGCATTTTTCAGTCATTATATCACCTTCTTCTTCCTTTTCCCTGTAACATGATTGCAGTAAACAGAACCGTAGTTTACGCTGTTTAGAGCAAAACAGGTCAGCAGGATTATATCTATATCCGGCGTCCTATTTAAAGACTCGCATTCATGATGCATATATGGGCGAACATGAATTATTCTTGTTTACAAATTCTACAACGTAGTCAAATAAAATATCGCATTGATTTTTCCCACAAGAATGAAAAATAACAAAATGAAATGTGTTTCCTTTTATACCCTCGTGATTCTTGTAGAGAACTGGGGGAGAATATGACACAGAACGTTACTGTTGAAGCATGCTCTCCTTCTACCGTTGTGCCCCAATGGCTTCTACAACATCTGGAGGATGGCTCTAGCGATATCTTGATCATCTATCCCAATGAAATCGTTCGAGAGAATATCATGAAGCACATTAGTACTGTTCGAGGAGCCATTGATTCTAGTCGCCACACAACACTAAATCGTCTCTGCACATCTTTGCAAATGGACTTCCGTTTCCCAGTAATAATTCCAAGATCTGCAGTGGGGATTGTTCAAGTTCACAAGAAATTTTCAGGCGCTGCTTCTGAATTTAGATTCCCACGAATGCATCCAGATGCGTCAAGGACATGGTCGCTATCCAAAACTGAACGATTGCTCCAACTGCATAGGTTTTCTACAATGCATGGCATTCTTAGAAAGTGGGAAGATGACCCCGGAGTATCCGAGGCGGAGCATCTCCTTTCCACTTTCCGAGATTCCAATCTTCTCCATGAGCATCAAGTTATGGAAGAATTAACAAACGCTCTTTTGCGAACTGATACACAGATTCCATATTCATTATCAGCGGTAAGAGGGATTGTTTTACTCAACCACCCTCCCGATTTTCATAGTAATGAAAAGCAATTCTTTACCGCTCTCGCAACAAGGATCCCCATTCATCATCTCTGTGTTCAAGGATCGTTTCGACTCGGCTTACATGGCGCCTATATTGATGACGAAATCCAATATGTCAACTCAGAAGAGGAATTGCCAGACTGGATTCCAGAACATCCTGTCGTAACCACACCTGAAGAGAAGAATAGAACAGAAGGGATTCACCTTGTATCCTTTGATCAGGCTTCCCAAGTTCTTGATGCGGCTCTATCTGCTATTCGCATTTATCGACAGCATTACACTGGTAAGATATTGGTTATCGATGCGGATCAAAATCGGAGGAGTGTTTGGAAACGCAGACTTCAACAAATTGGCCTCGATTGTGACGCAGGTTCCGAAACAGTTGGTTCGACCTCAGCAGTTCAAGCAGTCCTTCGTTTCCTTTCAATCACTGAAGGCCAAGACGCCTGGTCTGGAAATAAGCTGTTTGATATTATACAATCTCAAGCATTTCCGATTATTGAAAATCTCTTTTCTAATCTCTCTCACCCGAAAAATGAAACTTGGAAACCGCGACCTAATCTCGATGTACTGGAAAATATAGGGAGGAGTTTCCATGTTATCGGTGGAAATGGGGCACTTTTCCGTTGGCTGGGGTCATTATCAGTCGCTACTCCATCTTCTTCAGAACCTTACCGAAGAAAAGCAGAAGAGCAAGCCATCGAAGAAACAAGGTGGTGGCTCTATTCACTTGCACGTGTTTGGGCTCCATTCCTAGATTCTGAAACACAGTCGTTCATACAGGAACCGCTGATTGGTAATTCTAGCGAGGTGGAACTTCCACTGCCCGAAATAAATTCACATCATAGAGAGGTCCTCGCCGATATTCTAGAAGCATGCGAATGGGGGCAACTTTTCAGCCGCACATCAACCTATGATAGATCGATTGGAGGACTACAATCATGGATTCAAACAATTGACTCGATTACGCAATATGATTCAACTGTAGATTTTATTGATATCTGTAAACTATCAGCAAACCAAACCAAACTCCCACCAAGCAGGATTCGACATTCTGATGTGCAGATATGTACGCCAGAGCAAGCATATGGGGCACACGCCGATATTGTTCTCTTCGTCGGTATAGATTCAGACTCTTGGTCCATGAAACCCCCTAGGATACCATGGATTGATGATGCTGTGCGAGTCCAACTTGGATTGAATGATTCTGACCATCCAATCCGTCGAGGCCGCCATGTATTCAACTCATTATTATCCACATCCAGATCTGCGATATTATTCGATACGAAGCACGATGATTCTGCTGGAAACTCAACACCAGTTGCAGAATATTTGGCAGAGATTGAACTTGCTGGAAAGCTCTCGAATCTCTCGTCTCCTCCGGATTTCCTCGCCAACTCTATTTCATCAGGTGCTGGCTGGTCATTCATAACTCGAGAGGACGGGAACTGGCTGACCTACAAGAGCTCAGCCTTGATTCTAGATGGAAGCAAAGTCGAACTACTTCGTGCTGAAAACTTGCCTCGAGATCGACGACAGCGAACCGGTCTTGCGTTAAAATCTGGAACAACCCCTGAGGTGAACATCCATACGCCAATTTCTCTTACAATCGGAGTTGAGAAGCAGCTGAACATAGATCGTTACCGCAGACAACCAAAATTCAAAGCCACTGAAAAGCAAGAGGCGATGCCGTGGAGTTACCGAGATAACCTTCTTTCTGCACAAGACCTTGTCCTTTCCCCTTCAATCGGCCAAGCCAATACAGAAGGGGGACGAACCGTAGATGAGTGGCCCCATCTTGGGTACAAAAAGAACGGGAGTTCCCGCGGCCCCTCTATCGATCCAAGGCCTCTTCCGCCAACTAACGTGATATCCGATTCCCTCTCATCAATATGGACTACAAGTCAACGAAGTGATGAGTCAAAGATTTGGTCCACAAATAGGTTGACTCCATGGATAAACTGTCCACGATTGGCGTGGTCTGAGCAAATATTGAAAGCAAAAGAAACACAACCGGAGGTCTCAGAAGATCTTGCGCCTCTTGCTCGTGGAACACTTGTTCACTCGATAGAAGAATATCTTCTTTCATTACTTGGGGT
>CALBJF010000341.1 GCA_937892665.1 uncultured euryarchaeote
ACATCAATAGACAAATACCGATGGGGGTTTTTATGGGACACTTAGAAGATGTCGGTATGACATATTTTTCGCACATGAAAAGAGCATTTTCTTTATCCTTTAGATATGGACTAAGTACAATCCAACTTATCATTCATGGATTCCTACCATTCTTGTTCATTGACGCTGGGAAAAAAGCCGCCGATTCGTACGAACGTGGTTGAACGTTCAATCCCGCCCTTTTCTAAACATTAGAAATTGTTCATTCGTCCTCGATTACTTCGAAGGTATTGAAGAATTCATCGATATCAATAACTCCATTCTCATCAGAATCAACAATATGGAAGATGGTTCGCGATTCATCTTTAGTATAATCAAAACCAAGTGCTGAAAGCGCATTTTGGAATTCTCTACACGTCAAATGATTTTTGCCTCCAAAATCAGCTGCATGGAACACAGATAGTCTCTTTTCATGTTCTGATACGGATGCGGATTTGAATTGTTTTTGGAATGTATCAAACGGAGTAGTCCTTGGATGAGCGTGCTTTTTACCATAGAGTTGGTAAACTATCAATCCCATAGCTATAGCAGCAACTGCTCCTATGACTGCCTTCTCTCCCATAATATATACCAGAGCCAAACCGGATAAGATTCCCCAGATGTGAATTAAAGGATAAAGTGGAGCCCTATACTCAGGGTTCCAATCGTGTTTGTAACTAGTCTGACGTAGAATGATCACGCATGAATTGATCATAATGAATATCATTATTTTGAACCCTGATGCTAGTTTTGCAACATCCTTTACAGGAAGTAAGAGAATTGTCAGCCCCATGGCTGCTGCAGTCAAAATGATCGGCCAATGAGGTGTTTCATATTTGGCATTGACCTCCTCTAAGGATTGAGGGAGCAAACCATCTCTAGCCATTGCAAACAAAAACCTAGATGCGGCTAAGATGCCTGCAAGAGCCATGGAGATCATAGTGAGAACTGCTAAAATAGCTGCAAACACACCAATTTTAGAACCAGCAACTGTTTCTACAAATTTGTAAATCGGATCTTCTATTGCATCTCCGTTACTGTTCACCCACCACTCTCCTGGAATTGTAGCCATCATCATGTAGGTGATGCTGCAATAGAGAACGGTTGCTATTATCAAAGAAATTATGATTCCATAAGGCAAATTCTTCCCTGGGTTTTTGACTTCACCACCAATCGCAGCAACCTTGGTAACCCCTGCATAAGCGACGAAAACAAAGGCTGCAGTTTCAGCAATTGTCCATGGGTCAGTATCCCAGGCTGCATTCCATGGTCCAGACAAATCAGTCGTATCAGCGAATAAAGCCATTACTGAGACGATTATCAAAAGGCACAATGTAAACCCTAAAATTGGAGCTTGTATTATCTTGACTTTCTTGACACCAAGAATATTTACTACTGTGATCAATATCAGAGCCGATAATGAAACAACGTAGGTATTCAGTTCAAAATCAAAATAAGTAGTAACAGTGTACATGTAGGCAGAGAAGCCAATTAAAGCAAATGACGATTTTAGCAAAAAGGATGCCCATAATCCTAATCCGCTAATCGTACCAACAAGTGGGCCATAGGTTCGTTCCAAATAAACGTATGAACCCCCGCTAGAAGGCATCCCTGAAGCTAATTCGGATTTCGAGAGAGCACCCGGCAATACAACAGATGCAGCGAGTAAGAATGCCAACCAAATACCTTCACCCATGATCATTGCTGCAAAGGATGGTAAAACGAATAACCCAGAACCTAGCATTGCAGAAAGTGAAATGATCACAACACCAGTTAAACCAATGGTTCGAGAGAGGGTACTCTTAATCCGTTCAGGAACCTTGTTGAGTAAAGATTCTACATGGGCGTTGATAGAAACAGATTTTCGACGATTAGTGGCCAGATATCTCACCCCGAATTCCGACATCAAACTGTCGAATATGTAGCCTCAAGAGCATTCGGAATATATCTTCTTGCCTTTATTTCCGATACATGTTACCGTTTTCTGGAAATTAAATCTTAGCGATAACTTTCATCTCAACAGCGATTGGCGTTGGTAAAGCCCTAATGGCGAGAGTTGTTCTTGTGGGCCCATAGTGACCGAGGGTTGCGGCCCAGACTTCATTATACCCTGCGAAGTCTCGATCCATGTCCACCAAAAAGGAAGTAACATCGACAATCTTGTCCATCGATGAACCTGCTTCCTCTAGGATTCGAGCAATGTTTTCTACAACTGCTCGTGTTTGCGCTTTGATATCATATTCGACTGGATTCCCGTCCTCATCGCGAATAGGCCCCCCTGGGATAGAATTGGTTCCTGGTTGTCTTGGACCGACACCTGAGAGATAGAGTAAGTCTCCTACTTGACGAGCGTGCGGATACATACCAACTGGCTTAGGAGCAGCTTTACTATTCACCGCACCTTTACTCTCAGGAGGTTCCCAAAGCGCAGGGCCAGATGAAGGAGTCAACGGATCATCCGCTTCTGTGGTCTCTTCTCCATCGAGAACATTCCGCTCGCCTCTGTAGTATTCAACATCGTCTTCATCGTATTCCTTGTCACCCATTCCAGTGGAGGTAGGATCGAGTTGAACGACAGCGCCACCTGCTCCATGAAGTGCCTCATAAGCAAGGACACGTCCTGTGAGATTGTTTCGGTTACCATTCATTGCTGAAAGCCACCACATCGGTTTGAAGGTGACAACTTTTTGAACGCGTATTTGTTGGTGAATTGTCCGTGATAATTGAGCCACGTCTTCGAGACGACCCTCTTCTAGGAATTCCAAGACTTTACGATTCCATTCGTCGTCTTTTAACGAATGGATGCGGTCATCAGACGGGTCGATAAATTCGGTAAACATCCTATTTGACATTGACATAGCAGTGACTGCTACAGCTTTACGTCCAGTCTTTTGAATAACATCGAGACATGCTTTTGCAAGAACAGTTGTTTCGGAACGGTTCGCATAAACATTCGACGATACGATTACAGCGGGAATTTTATTGTCTGGATTGAGGAGTTTGAGTGCAACCACTGATCCTACGTCGATAGGAAAACCATGGTATGCAACTGTTCTGCTTTGTAGTCCACGATTGTGATTGGCTTCATTCCATGCTTCAGCAAAATCAGCATCGATATTGAAAGAATAATCCATTGATCCGAGGTCATGGAAATCCTGATCCACGAGCGTCCATTGGGGATTGGGATCTGCTTGAATTTGATGACCTATGATGCTTGGCCAAGTTGTCGAATAGATGATGAGGAGATCTGCATCGCTTTCTTTGATTGCATCTCTGGCTTCATCAAACGCAGCTCGTAGCCGGCTCCATCCTTCATTCTGTTCTGGAACAAGAAGTGGATGTGGATGAACTGGAACGACATAGGATCCAACAAGTGAACCGTTCATTGTACATCACCTTCGTTAGCATAGCAAGGCCATTCAACAATCGCATTACCAGTTCCTATAATTGTTCCATAGCCATGTAGAATCGCGGGATAATCTGGAACTTTGAGTGTACTCAGGAGCCACGTCAAGCCGCCACCGTCAGATTCGGCAATCGCTTGTTCAGTAAATTCAGGCATTTCATCAAGAATTCGTTGGGCTTGCCCCGTTCGCATGTAATCGATGATTCGCATATCCCACAGATGCATTGCATGACTAGCAATGTGCTCTTTGCTCATATCCTCTGGAACCTCAGATTCAGTCGTGAAATGACGGTGTGAAAGAGAATTTGAAGCAAGAATTACGGCTTTCTTACCACTTTCTTCAATCGCCTCTCGAGTGACTCGTCCAAGTTCCATCATCATTTCTTGCATTACCTCAACCGAATAATAATGCGTGGAACGGTTTGAAGAAATGACCACTAGAGGTTTGTCGAATGCTGGATTCACCATATGCCCCGTTGTAATTGTACCATAGTCGACACGGAAATCTGGATTCTCCATCATCTTTACAGCAAGGCCTGAACCCTTTGCTTTGTCATGAATTGCTTGACTTAATTCAACATCGATATTCATGTCGTAGGTGTAACGAAACAAATTTGGGAAAACAGGATCAACCGATAAACCTTCGAAATGAGGTATTCCAAGGAAATGAGTGCCCACATATGTTTGCCAATGAGGAGAAAGAAGAACAAGTACATCATGATCAATCTTGGAAAGAGATTCTCGGAGACGTTCATATCCCCAACGTAATTGCTCCCAACCTCCTTCAGAAGTTGGCTCATTCTGTGGAGGGTTTTCAGCATATACGAGGTGAGGGGGGTGAGGGGCTAGACAGCCTGCTACAATCGAACCTTTCGCCATGAGTGTCGGTGGAAGTTCCGTCATATGGATGCATCGCTATCAGATGCCAAGACTCAAACGAGGAAACGATAACCACCGGACATGGGAGAAGAGGATTTGGACGCTTCCGAGTCCATCCCCATCGATGAAGCAGAGCCCTCCCTTGTTGTCGAAATGCATTCCACACCTGTATCACAAAGTGAAATCTTCAAAGATATGCTTCGACATATGATGGCTCCCCTCATGCTTGGAATGCTCTTTGGGTCTATTTGGCAAATTTTAGTTATGCCGGAGATTGATATTTTCCCAAATCCGATCCACGGTTCATTTATGATTTACCTTGTATTATCGCCGTTGATTTACAAATTGCTCGTTGGTCAAGAAATGAATCGTGCTAAGGAATATTCGTTCGGTGTTCTGTCTGTAGCAATCGTCCTGTCATTTGTTTGGATTCTACCTCAACAATCTTCCTTGTATTGTGGTGTTTTTTTGACAGGAATCTCTTGGTTATGGCTGAGCTCATTCTGGCTACAGTTTGAATTTCCACCGTTCCGATATGGCCTATGGCATGCGATTGCAGTCAACATAGGAGCCTTTGGAGGAAGTGTCCTAACCTACATCTACATCTGATCAGGATGTATAGGATTCAGATTCGCTCGGGAACTCGCCTGAACGGACATCATCACAATACGAGCGAATTGCTGTATCGATGTCTTCCGCAAGATTGAGATATCTGCGTAAGAAACGTGGCGAGAAATCCATTGTGATACCAAGTAAATCATGCAGAACGAGAACTTGTCCATCACAATGAGGCCCTGCACCAATTCCAATGACTGGAATGGTCAATTCCTGTTGAACTCTTTGAGCCAAATCTTTTGGAATTTTTTCCAGAACAATTGCAAAGCAACCGGCCTTTTCCAATAACTTAGCATCTTCAATGAGTTTGTCTGCCTCCTCATCTTCCTTTGCTCGCACTGAATAGGTACCAAACTTGTAGATGCTTTGTGGCGTAAGACCAAGATGCCCCATGACAGGAATTCCAGCTGTGAGAATACGTTCAATCGATTCAACGATTTCAGAACCACCTTCGAGTTTAACCGCATGTCCTTCTGCTTCTTTCATAATCCGAACTGCGGAGTCAAGGGCGAGTCGTGAATTTCCTTGATAGGAACCGAATGGCATATCTACGACGATAAGGGCTCGATCAACTGCCCGTTGAACACACTGAGCGTGATAGATCATGTGGTCGAGGGTCATTGGCACTGTAGTGACTTGTCCAGCCATGACATTTGATGCTGAATCGCCAACAAGAATCACGTCAACACCCGCTCCGTCAACCAAACGAGCAAGTGAATAATCGTAAGCTGTAAGCATTGTTATTGGTTCTTTAACACGCTTCATTTCTTGCAAGGTGTGTGTTGTTACCTTGGTTGCTTTTCCATGAATTGACATAGGTCTCCCTCATGTTTCCGATTGGCTTCTACGTTTCAAAGTCTCGCCATGAAATTAATCATGCTTAATGCAAACATTGAGTGGTTCCGAGAAGAATCCGAGACTCCAGTTGCCACCTTCGCGACCGACTCCAGAATGTTTCACGCCACCGAATGGTGTTCGTAAATCGCGGTGCAGCCATGTATTAATCCAAATGATACCTGTATCGATTTTCTGTGCAATTGAATGTCCACGTTCTGTATCTCCAGTCCAAATCGATCCTGCTAAGCCATAATCAGTTGCATTTGCCATCTCGATTGCTTCTTCATCAGAGGAGAAACGATGAATGGTTACAACGGGACCAAATATCTCTTCGCGAGCAGTCCTTGAAAGATGGGACAAACCTGAAATCAACGTTGGACGAAGGAAAGCTCCTTCGGGTGTCGGGCCAGGAGGACCTGTCATCTCCCTTGTACCACCGGTTAGAATTGTTCCACCTTCTTGAATTGCCAAGTTGATGTAAGATTCCACCTTCTCAACATGAGCCATATTGATCAAAGCCCCCACTTGAGTTTCCGGATGGTTCGGATCACCGCATTGCATTGACGCGACCTGAGCCACGAGATGTTGTGTAAATTCATCTGCAATGGATTCATGGACAAGGATTCTTGAACCGCAAAGACAGACTTGTCCTGAGTTCGTGAAACCAGCACGGATTGCTCCTTGGACTGCCCGATTCATTTCAGCGTCATCAAGGATAATTGTTGCATTTTTCCCGCCTAATTCCAATGATAATTTCTTGAACATTGGCGCCGCAGTTGCTGCAACATGGCGCCCTGTAGCAGTGCCTCCTGTGAATGAAATCGCTTTGATGCCTTCATGCTCAAGGATCTCTTGACCGACTTCTGGACCGTATCCGTTAACGATGTTGAAAACACCGTCTGGCAATCCAATCTCTTGACAGACTTCAGCAAGTAAGTGTGCTGTTAGTGGTGTCAATTCACTGGGCTTTGCTACAATGACATTTCCCATGAGAAGAGCAGGTGCTACTTTCCAACTCAAGAGATACAGAGGGAGATTCCACGGAGTAATCAAGCCGACAATACCTATCGGTCGTCGATGAACAATATTTGTTGCATCGGCCATTTCGAAAATCATATCTTCCTGTTCACGAGCAAATTCAGCAAAGAAACGGAAATTCTCCACTGAACGCTTTGCGTCAACCCGTTGTGCAAGTGAGAACGGTTTCCCCGTATCTAGAGATTCTCTTTGAGCGAGTTCCTCGCTTCGAGATTCGAGAGCATCTGCGATGGCTTCGAGCCAATCTGCTCGGTCAT
>CALBJF010000342.1 GCA_937892665.1 uncultured euryarchaeote
CCTCTGCGATAAATGGTACTGTGAGTATGAACAACAGCGTGAACGCTATGCGTTTGTTGTTCATGACTGTGCTATGACCTATGGGATTTGAAGCCAACGGCATGATGTTCAAATCAATTCCAAAGTAATATGAAGCGAAAATGGCTGGCCAATTCATGCCACCTTTCTGGCCCTTCAAGCGTTTGAAGAAAAAATCGATGGAACTTGATGAAGAATCTCCTGAAGCAATTGTCTATCGTAAAGACGAAGAAGTTCACTCAGAAAAACACGCTCAATCAATTGAACGAAATGAGGCAGCATACAAGGATGCACTTGCGTTATTCGGAGGCGGTGATACAACTGTCACCGCATCTGCCAATGTCGCTGATCTCTACGATGGAGTCACAGATACCACTGCTTCTGAACCAACTTCTGAGTGGGTTCATCATACAGACGGATACCATTACGAGAAAAACGCTGACGGGTCTTTTCTACCAACGCCACATGTAAAGCAATCTGATGGTTCATATGTTCCTTATTCTTAATCAAATAATGTACGTATTGGGTGAGTGAGTTCGAGCCCCTTAGCCGTTGTCGAATTCACTTTTCTATCGACAGGGTATACTTCAAATAACGTGTTACTCGATTCTATTGTACCAAAATTCAACCATTCTTCAACAGAACTATTTGGAACAATTAGGGGCATCCTTTGATGGATATGCGAGATGGTTATATCTGAATCTGTTGTTAGAATACAGAATGTTTGTTTCGAATCATTACTATCGTTCCACTCGTCATAAATACCAGCGAATAACAAGGGTTGATTATCTGCTAATCGATGATAAAAAGGCACTTTTCCATTTGGTGTGGCCTTCCATTCATACCACCCCGAAGCTGGAATAAGACACCTTCTTTTTTCAAAGGAATCTCGAAATATAGGCTTTTCTGATACCGACTCTATTCGAGCATTAATTGGTTCCATTGTACCCCTTTTACTCCAAGAAGGTCGAAATCCCCACTTCATTGGTGTGATCTTGTGAACATTATTTTCTACCCAGATACAATGGACATCATCTTGGGGTGATATGTTGTAATTTGGTTCGATTTCCGGTAACTGAGCCGCTAAAATTTCAGGCAATTGCTCTCCATTGAAAGCAAATCGACCACACATCCAAATGCCTCAAACTGGATCGATGAGGCATCGATTCAAACCATCAACATCGAATTCAGCAGCATTCATAGGAACAAGTAATTCGAATGTTTGGCCAATAGCTGGATCAATTTCTCCAAAGCATCCAACCCACTCGCCTTTGATGAGTACTTTTGCAGCACGTCCTGCTAACCAAGGGCCTTCATTATCTGGAAGGGGCTCAATTACCACTTCGTCTGCACCCATGTCTCTCAAAAAGGCCTGAATTCTTCCACGAATAGCAGCAAAACCCCCGCTCCGTTCTGCTGTTATGAAAGCGAGTCGCTGACTATTTTTATGGTCACGCACAACAGTGCCTAACTCGTATACGGATTGAGGTAAATCATGATGGCGGTTTGTTGCTAAGAGCCGAAGCAATCCTGGAAGTAAGAATTGTCGCATCATTGTATGTTCTTGAGTAATTGGATTGGTAATCTGCGTTATTTCGTTGGTTGGAACCCATCGCATTCTTTCAAATTGGTCGTATTCATTGGAAAGCGTAAGTGATTGAATTTGCATGAAACTCATTCCCTGCAAGGATGTTCTGATACGTCTGCGCAGATGCTCATCACTTCTTGGAATTGCATTCATAGGTGCTCGGGGGACGTCCTCTCCCAAGTCCTCGAATCCATGTCCAATGGCTAAATCCTCGACAATGTCGACTGGATGGAGAAGATCAAACCTCCAACGTGGCATCTCAAAGCAGAGCATATTTTCTCCATCATGGGCATACTGCATCGAGTGTCCGATTTGAATCTCTTCAGGTCTTGCTGCATCTCTTCCAATAAATTCACCACCCATTCGTGTGATAGAATGTTTCATTTCTTCATCTGTTAATTCTCTTCCAAGTATTGTCTTAACCAGACGTTCAGGTATTCGATGTTGAACCGGTGTCCAATTCGGTAAAACCTCATGATTTCCGTCGCAATCTGTGATACCTACGGATTGAATTTCTCCGCCGTGTTGCTTTGCTTGGAGAGCGACCAGCATCAAACAAGATTCGCAAGCTCTCCTATCCCATCCAGTGACGTCAATAAATAAATCACGTGTACCTGAATGTACTGTCGTATGGGATCCATTAATGATTGGAGGGAAGGATAACACAGAGCCAGTAGCATCTTCGATGACTGGCACTTTTTCCATTCCGTCAAGAAGATGAGCATAATCAACTCCTTTCGGATGTTGAGAAAGGATTGTTTCAATATCCATTTCTGTATCGGTGGCTAATGGTATGAACGAGTGTGTCCTTGGAACAGCGCGAACCTTGAACGGTGATTGAATGGAATTGAGGTCGTGAACGCCAATACTTGCCCTTCGACGCCCACGGCCTAAGGCGAAGTGCAATTTTTCTTGATGGTCCATCAAGTTCTTGATGAATGAATCCATTTCGATATCGTCTTTCATCTGAAGACCTTTCACAACAGCACCAAGAATGATTGGTCGAATTGTTTTCAATTCAGAATCCACTGTTATTTCTATACCGCTATCAGTAAGCGATAAATGTTCAAGCGTCGGTTTGTTATGAAGAAAAGATCTCATAGCCACTGACAGTGTTTCTCCGCTCAATAAATCAGGACGATCAGGGAAAATCTCAATGTCTAGAGTGTCCTCATTGCATGAGTCGATATCAGTTCCCAATAATGGGAGTCTGTGGTCGATATCTTCGATGTCATGCGGACATCCATGTTCGGACATCAATTTGGACAAGAGGCTTTGTTCAACAGATATTGTTGGCATAGTATCACCCTTAACGTGCAAACCAGTGAGGTAATGGCCGCTCATATCCTGACATTCGAAGTCCACTTACTGAAGCTGTATCGTGATCTAATGCTCTAAGATGCGAACGCTGTAAGATGTCGATTGAATCGAGACCAAGATTCCTGAGCGTATTTTGAAGATCAATTGTTAATCCTTGCAACCAATATTCGATGTCTTCTATCTCGAGCATAGGCGGTTCTGTGACGACAAAATCAGCGCCAGCACAACGTGCTACGATAATATCATGTGCATCTGAAGTGAAACCAAACTCGAGGGCTGTAATCACTGACGTTTTGTCCAATTCCTTCTTTTTAGATCTGCCCATAATGGGTAACGTTGAGGCTTCAGGTGTTCCAGAGCCATCTTCGATTCGAGATATTGCCGCTTGGACTTCATGGTAAGCAGATGATTGATGATGAGACTGGATGCGAGAAATTCCTTGAATACTCATGATGGGTGATTGTGATGTCATGAGTGTACGAATTGCTACAAGTAATCCATCAAACTCTTCTGGATTCATCGATGGTAAACTGTCCACGTCCAAACACACTCCAGCAACTGAGGGTGCAGTTGTTTTCAAGTCGCAGAGCGTTTGAAGGTTGAGCAGGACGATGTCAATCGGTCGAGGGTTTAGATGTACCAAAAACGGTTGACTTTGAATACGTGTTAACCGGCCTGAATTATTGTCTTCAGTACGGAGCAGTGTTCCGTCTGGGATGCGAGGTAGAATTGGAATTGGTAGCAAAATTGCTGGTGATTCATCATCTGTTCCTGGAATAAAGGCTACTGTGTCGACAGGATGGTTCTCAATCAAAGGATGTTCATCCATCGGCACTAGCCCAATGGTTGACAAATCTCCAGATGAGACATGGTTCGATTGAACCTCAAATCCGACTTCATCGCTTGGTTCAAGACAAAGTGCATCATCGGACAAAACCGCATCATGTTCTGATAAAAGAGCATTGATATCTTTCAATTCCTTTGCCTTTATTGGGCGAAGTCGAATGCCATGAGGGGGAGTTGGACAGCGTCCTTCAATAACAATTCTGCCACCTTTCATGCCAATACCAGCATCTTCTTCGACATCTCCTTGGATAATGATGAGTCCACCATTCATACCATTGCCGAGTCGTGCACCAACCTGCCCCTGAACAAAGACCGTTCCGTCTGACATGAACATGCCAAGATCAGTATCTGCACCATCGGAACCGATCAAGGTTCCTTCCTGCATCATGAATCCGCCACACCGTCCAATGAAACCAGTGCTCGTTACCGTACTGCCGCTGTTGTAGGCGCCGAAAAATGAACCGACTTCTCCCTCGACATTGAATTTTCCACCCGCTCCAAACGGTGATGTCCAGGAACCAAGTTTACCAAGGGCTTTGATTCGTGCTCCTTCGGGGATCCCAGGGCATAATCCGACTTCTCCGTTCTTTGGAACTTCTTCTCCAGAACCAGTCCAACCGATTCGCAAGAGTGCGTTCTGTTCCACAGCCGCTTTCAGCCGTGGCAAAAATTTGGCATTGATACTCATTGAGCGTTCAACAACATCTTGGGCTCCCGCCATGTTCCTATGGTGGCGAATGTCGGTCAAATAACCTCGCGTTGCAAAGATGGGTTTACAACAAATTTCCCTACTGCTTTTTACCGCGAACTGTTTATTGACATTCACTGATGCCATAGGGTTGAGCATCATGGTAGTAAAGGTTGCAATAAACGGATATGGAACGATTGGAAAGAGAGTCGCAGATGCAATCGATGCGCAAGATGATATGGAAATTATCGGCGTTACCAAAACACGTCCTTCGTTCGGCTGTGATTTAGCAGTTCGCAAAGGCTATTCCTTGTACTGTACGTTCGATGAAGCAGACAG
Source organism: uncultured euryarchaeote (assembly GCA_937892665.1). Taxonomy (GTDB): domain Archaea; phylum Thermoplasmatota; class Poseidoniia; order Poseidoniales; family Poseidoniaceae; genus MGIIa-L2. The sequence goes on from CALBJF010000342.1 coordinate 4,800, forward strand.
AATTGCTGCCTTTGCTCCGGCAGGTTATGATTGCAAAGGGGGGTTAAGCGACCTCCTTCGTAAAGCAGATGTCGTCGTTGATTGCTCACCAGGTAAAGTTGGTGCTCAAAACAAACAGATCTACGAAGATGCAGGAATAAAATGGATTTTCCAAGGTGGAGAAAAGCATGCCATGACCGGCCTATCCTACACGTCGAGCGGAAATCATTCTGAAAATATGAATAAGGAAGGGACGCGTGTTGTTTCTTGCAATACAACTGGCCTTTCCCGTACGTTGGTTCCACTCCTACGCAAATGCGGTTCCCTTTCTGTTGAATGCACTATGATTCGACGAGCTGCAGACCCTGGGGATTCCAATAAAGGGCCTATTAATGCAATTAAGCCGGTTTTGAAGGTTCCAAGTCATCATGGTCCTGATGTAATGACCATCCGTCCTGAGATTTCCATCAATTCGATGGCTGTTGCAGTACCAACGACAATTATGCATGTCCACGCCATTGTTGCAACCTTGCCCGATGGACATGGAATGTCCACTGAATCCGTCCTTGACTTATGGCGTTCTCAGCCAAGAGTTGTAATTATGAACGGCGCTGAAACTGGAATTACTACGACTGCAGAGGTTATGGAATTCGCTCGAGATATAGGTCGGAAGTGGGGCGACTTACACGAAATCTTTGTTTGGGAAGATGGTGTCAAACTCGATGGAAATTCTCTGTATTACTTCCAAGCTATTCATCAGGAATCCGATGTAATCCCAGAAAATGTGGATGCAATTCGTGCCCTCATGGGCTTAGAAACCGATTGGGAAGTCTCTGTTTCCAAGACCGATAAAGCCATTGCTGCTTACAATGGGTTGTAATCAAGTAAGGCGCATACTCAAAAACTCAACTGGTGTGGATGAACCATGCATCTGAAACAACGGTCGTGTATTTTGCTTTCTGTGTTCTTGCTTTCGTTAGCAAGTCCATTGGCATCTTCGCAACCTGTTGTTGAACCATTGTCCCCCCAGACAGGGGATTTGGATTCTTCGTGGGATTCAGTCGAACCTGTTTCAAAACAGGCGATTCTAACCAATCCAGTAGATCCTGTAATCGACTTAGCAAGCCTTTCGTTTGATCCTCTCTCCGATAATCTGAATTTTATCCCATCCACTTGGACTGCAGATTTGGATAATTCTCTCTACCTTCTCCAACTTAATGTGAATGATGGCGCCATTGTTGAATCAATGGCAATGGATTACCAATTTACAATTCTTGAAGCCCATGGCTCTGCTGTTTGGACGATTCGTGTGAATGATATTCAACACCTCGAGGCGATCAATTCTCTCGACGAAGTACGATGGATTGGAGATTATTTCCCTGGTATGAAAATCGGAACGAATGCGGTTGACACAGCCATTGCTCAAATTGTTCTTTCAAAAGATGTGAGTCCTGAATATGTTGCCCTGTTTTCGGCAACTCTGGCTGAAGAAGGTGCTGATATTGCTTGGTGCTCTCTCGACATGTGTGAGGCATATTATGAATTTGGCATGACAAATCAACAACTCAGAAACATTGCATTTGACCAACACGTTCTCTTCATTGACGGAAGTTTTTCACTCTCTCTTCATAACAACCTC